>JAOUFP010000480.1 GCA_029858145.1 Nitrospirota bacterium
ATTCAAGGGCTTCTTTTTGTTGGGGATTCAGATCTTGCATTACACTCTCTTTTGACATCTATTTACTCCAAACTCTCTTTAGAATAGCAGATTTAGCCGTTTTAAATCTATACTCAGGGCTAAAAATGCAATGTCTTATTCCACGGTAACGCTCTTTGCAAGGTTCCTCGGCTGATCGACATCACAGCCTCTCAATACCCCGATATGATAGGCGAGCAACTGCAGAGGTATCGCCAGAAGCATCGGGGTGAGGTACGGATTCGAATCAGGGACCAGGATGCAGTTTTTTGCGAGTTCGCACATTTCACCGTTGCCTTCGTTCGTTACCGCGATGACATTTCCGCCCCTGCTGTTCACCTCCTGCATATTGCTCATCATCTTTTCAAAGAGCGCATCCCTGGGTGCAAGCATGACTACCGGGAGCTCTTCATCAATAAGAGCGATCGGCCCGTGCTTCATTTCACCTGCAGGATACCCCTCGGCGTGAATGTAGGATATTTCCTTCAGCTTGAGCGCCCCCTCGAGCGCTATCGGATAGTTGATGCCCCTGCCGAGATAAATAAAGCCCTTTGATTTAAAGTAGTCTTTCGCGATGATTTTGATTATTTCTTCCGCTGCCAGCGTCTTTTCAATCTTGCCGGGCATGAAGAGGAGCTCTTCCAGCAGACCCTTTGAAGCCTCCGGCCCCAGCATACCTTTCGCCTGCCCAAGGGCAATCGAAAATAGATACAGTGACAGGACCTGGGTGAGAAACGCCTTTGTGGAGGCAACGCCTATTTCAGGGCCGGAATGCGTGTAAAAGACCGCGTTCGCCTCTCTCGCAGAGGTACTGCCGACAACATTGCATACCGTCAGCGTTTTCGCGCCGAGTCTTCTTGCCTCACGCTGCGCCGCCAGCGTGTCGGCGGTTTCTCCTGACTGTGTAATGACCACCATAAGGTGTTCCGGGGTAATGAGAGGCTTGCGGTATCTGAACTCCGACGCGACATCGACCTCAACCGGTATCCTCGCGAGATCTTCTATCATATATTTTCCCGAAAGGCCGGCGTGCCACGACGTTCCGCAGGCCACGATGAAAATCTTTTTTATATCCTTCAGAAAATCCTCTGTCAGGCCGAATTCATCCAGGTTCACCCTGCCTTCCTCAACAGAAAATCTGCCCCTGAGGGTATCGCTGACCGCCCGGGGCTGCTCAAATATCTCCTTAAGCATGAAATGCCGGTAGCCGCCTTTTTCCGCCATTGACGGGCTCCAGGTGATGGACTTCACCTCTTTCTGCACCGGCATTCCATCGAGGTCCGTAACCAGTACGCCGTCGCTGCTGATCACCACCATCTCGCCTTCATCGAGGAACATGACATCCCGTGAATAATGCAAAAAAGCAGGCACATCAGATGCAAGAAAATATTCGCCTTCGCCGAGCCCCACAACAAGAGGACTGTCCTTCCGGACGCCGACAATCTTATAGGGGTCTTTCTCGTTGACAACAGCGATCGCGTAGGCCCCCTTCACCTCTTTCAGCGCGGACCTGACCGCATCTTCCAGCGGGAGGGTTTCAGAATAATCCCTGATAAGATGGCATAAGACCTCCGTGTCCGTATCAGATTCAAAAGTATATCCCTTGTCCGCCAGCTTTTTCTTCAGCGGCAGATAATTCTCAATGATCCCGTTGTGTACGACAACGATCCCGCCGGAACGGTGAGGATGCGCGTTCTCTTCCGAGGGCTTGCCGTGAGTCGCCCATCGCGTGTGACCTATTCCTCCTCCGCTCACCAGGCCTCTTGCCTCCACCACAGACGACAGGTCCTTTATCTTTCCCTTGCAGCGCACGACTTCGATGCCTTTTTCAGAAAAAAAAGCGATGCCGGCCGAGTCATAGCCCCTGTATTCCAGCCTCTTGAGCCCTTCAAGGATAACGGTAACAGCGTTCCTGTTTCCTATGTATCCGATTATTCCGCACATATCAGATCTGGCCAGAGCAGCAGGCACCATAGAGCGCCCTCTTCTCTATCTTTTGGCCTTGTCCTCCTTTCTTTCCGCCTTTGCCTCTTCTTTCGCGAGTTGCGTCCGCCTTTTTTTTGCCCAGTCTTTTATGTTCCTCTGCTCGGTCCTGCTGACAGCAAGGGCATGAGGGGGCACGTCTTTCGTAATTGTGGAGCCTGCGCCGATATACGCGCCCCTGCCTATCCTGACAGGCGCAACGAGTTGTGAATCGCTTCCGACAAAAACGCCTTCTTCGACCACTGTCACGGATTTCTTTCTCCCGTCATAGTTGCAGGTAATGGTCCCTG
>JAOUFP010000095.1 GCA_029858145.1 Nitrospirota bacterium
ATAAGCGAATTCGACGAACTGCTGCCCCGGATCCTCGAACTGAATCCCGATGTCCTCATCATAACAGGCGACCATTCCACTCC
Organism: Nitrospirota bacterium; assembly: GCA_029858145.1. Lineage (GTDB taxonomy): Bacteria > Nitrospirota > Thermodesulfovibrionia > Thermodesulfovibrionales > UBA6898 > JAOUFP01. The sequence continues at coordinate 84 of JAOUFP010000095.1, forward strand.
GGCTCTGATGAAGAGCCATAGCTGGCATCCCGTACCCGTACTGCTGAAATCTCCCTATGTGCTGGGGAGGCTCTGCAATTCCTTCAGCGAAAGAGAGTGCTATAAAGGCGAATTGGGCCTCTTCCAGACCGTAAAGCTCATGCCGCTTGCCCTCGCGCACGCAAAAAGACTAAAAAAATTCGGTGCATAAAAAGACCGTAATGGGTGACGAGAGAAAAAATCCTGGTCATTCGTTGCATAGTACGGCTCACGCATCACGGCCTTTAAACTCTTCGCTTCATTTAATCGACACCCACTGTCATTTGGACATGACAGAATTCGACGCGGACCGTGCTCAGGTGATCGAACGAGCAAGGGCAGCCGGAATCGAGGCGATCATCTCCGTTGGCTCTGATCTTGAAGGGACTGTCAGGGCGATGAAACTCTCCGGTGAATATGACTTTGTCTTCGCCTCGGTGGGAATACATCCGCATGACGCAAAGGATTTTTCTGAAGATGTTTTCCTGCAACTCCGTGAATGGGCCGGCAGCAAAAAGGTCGTTGCCATCGGCGAAACCGGCCTTGATTATCATTACGACCACTCTCCTCGCGAAGTGCAAAAAGAGGTATTCGAAAAACATCTCCTGCTCGCCGGTGAAACCGGCCTGCCCGTCATCATACACAGCAGGGAAGCCCAAAAAGATACCCTGGAGATACTGAAAAAGTCGGGAATAACCAGAGGAGTGCTCCACTGTTTTTCCGGGGATATGGAAATGGCGGAGCAGGTGATGGCCATGGGCTTTTACATATCTGTCGCGGGCCCCGTGACATTCAGAAAGGCAAAAGAACTGAAAGAGATCGCTGCGAAAATACCCGACGACTACCTGCTCGTCGAAACTGATGCTCCTTACCTCTCTCCCGAGCCGTTCAGAGGGAAGCGCAATGAACCCGCGTATATCCTGCACACCCTGGAGCATATCGCCGGTTTGCGCGGGGTAAGCCTTGAGGACATAGCCCGGATAACCACGCTGAACGCGAAACGCCTCTTCGGGATAGGCACTATTTCCGGGCAGGCTGAAATTGCCTACAAGATACGGGACAGTCTCTATCTGAATATCACCAACCGCTGCACGAATAAATGTTCATTCTGCGTGAAATTCCGCTCTGACTTTGTGAAGGGGCACCGGCTCAGGCTCGCCCATGAACCGACTGAGGAAGAAATCAGGCATGCAATCGGTGATCCGAAAAGGTTCAGGGAAATCGTATTCTGCGGCTACGGGGAACCGTTGCAGCGGCTCGATACAGTGGTCAATATTTCCAGATGGGTAAAAGATCACGGAGGCCGCGTGAGGATCAATACCAACGGGCATGCACACCTCATTCACAAGCGGGACGTCCTCCCTGATCTGAGAGGGATTGTGGACAGCATTTCGATAAGTCTCGACGCCCATGATGAAGAGACCTATAACAGGATCTGCAAGCCGGTGTTTAAAAAGGCTTTCCAGGAAATCCTGCGGTTTACCAGAGAAGCGAAGGAGTTCATCCCTCAGGTTCAGGTGACGGTGGTGGCCTTGAAAGGCGTTGATATGGATAAATGCAGGGCTATCGCGGAAGATCTCGGGGTACCCCTGAAGATCAGAAAACTCGACGTTGTAGGTTGACCCATTTCAGAAAGGCTTCAACGACAGCCGGGTCAAACTGCGTGCCCGAACAGCGCATGATCTCACGAACAGCTTCCTCCTTCGTGTGTTTCCGCCTGTAGGGTCTGTCGGAAGTAAGCGCGTCAAAAGTATCCGCGACAGAAAGAATCCTCGCCATGATCGGGATTTCATCATGCTTTAAGCCGAAAATCCCGCTCCGGCCATCCCAGTATTCATGATGGTATTTTACACCGAGAATCACATCCTTGAACTGTTTCAGCTCTACGAGAATTTCCGCGCCGATTATAGGGTGCTTCTTTATTTCAATCCATTCTTCATCGCTCAGCTTTTCGTCTTTATTCAGTATTTCCTTCGGCGTCGCGATCTTTCCGATATCATGAAGCAGTGAACATATCTTGAGCTTCTCTATTAAATCACTCTCAAGGTCCATGGTCTGACCGATGCCCATGGCGTACTCTGTGACGCGCTCGGTATGCCCGGCTGTCCAGTATGAAGTCGCTTCAAGGGCCTTAACCAGACATCTGATCGCGCCGACAAGCAGGGTTTCGAGTTCTGAGTAGAGAAAGGCGTTTTCTATCGCAAGCCCCGCCTGCGTAGCTATCGCCATAAGAAGCTTTGAGTCTTTCGAGAAAAATTCTTCACCGAATTCCTTATCCGCAACGGCAATCGCACCAACGGTCTTTGCCTTCCCCAAAATCGGACATACCATCAGTGAACTTATCATGGGAATATAACCGCTGTATTCTGTTTCTTTAATCTTACAGAAGGCACAGGACTTTTTTGCCTGTATCGTCTTCCACAGGATGCCGTCGTCCTTGGGGAACTCCCGTTTGCTTTCCCACGCCCCTCTGTACGCCTTTGTATACAGCTTTTCCCCCTTTTCATCGAGAAAAAGGACAGCCGCAGTCTGTACGCTGATGGTGTTTATCGCCTCGTCGATTATTCTTGCGCATATTTCATCAACGCTGAGAGATGCGTAAATCTCCGAAATCCTGTAGAGGAGGGACAATTCTTCATACGCGACCGATAGTTCATGGACTGCCAGAGACAGGTCATGTTCTATATTATTCGTTTCCAATAGCTTCCTTTACCATATCGAGAAGTGATTTCGGACTGAACGGCTTGGTAATATACCTCTCCACACCGCACTGCAGGCCGAGCTGCTCATCGGAATCCTGGCCTTTTGCGGTAAGCATAAAAATCGGAATCGCCGCAATATCCGGATCATTCTTGATCATGTTGCAGAGATCAATTCCGCTCAGCTCCGGCATCATCCAGTCAAGTATTACAAGGTTCGGCTTCTCATTCCTTATGATCTCCAGAGCATTCTTGCTTTCTCTGAGAGTTATGACATCAATTTTGGCCGTTTTCAGTTTGTCTGCTATCATCATGAGAATAAACGGTTCGTCGTCGATAACAATTACCTTTTTCATTAAACCTCCCGGAAAGGGATTTCTATAATTATGCTGGTACCTTGTCCTTCTCTGCTCCTTATTTCCAGCGTGCCTCCGTGCATCACGACAATTTCATCGCAGAGAGTAAGGCCCAACCCTGTCCCCTTGGTCTTTTCTCCATGCTTTCCACGATAAAACCTCTCAGTGAGATGGGGGATGTCCTCTTCAGGTATGCCCCATCCATTATCTGAGATCATTATCTCAAGTATGTCTTCTTTTCTCCGGACGTTGACCTCTATAATACATTTTTTATCAGAAAATGTTAAAGCATTATCAATTATGTTAACCAGAACCTGTTTTATCTTTTCTTCGTCTCCCACAAAAGAAAGCGCACCGTTTTGACTGACGCGGATTTCAGCGTCCTTGCCTGATATTTTCGACTCAAAAGACTCCAGCGTCGCCTGTATGAGTGCGTTCAGATCAATAGCGCTCAGTTTGAGGCTCTCCTTGCCGCTTTCAATCCGCGCTATGCTCAGCAATTCTGATACCATTTTTGACAGTCTTATCCCCTCACTCTTGATGACATTGAGATATTGCGTTATCCTGCTTTCCTCAATATCCCCGTTGAGAATCATTTCTGTCATGCCGACGATCGCGGAAAGCGGGGTACGGAATTCATGCGATACCGACCTTACTATCTCGGTCTTCATCCGGTCTATCTCCTTTTCCCTGCTGATATCCCTCAGGAGATTCACCACTCCCGCAATCTCTCCATCCTTTTTCAGTATCGGGGTGCTGCTTATAAGCAGTGAGAGCGTATTGCCGTAAGCGGTCGTCAATTCGGCATCCCTTTTCACCGCCTTTCCCGTAAGAGCGGAACTAAAACATTCTGCCAAACGCAGCCTGAAGCTCTCGTTGCCGTCCTGAAACCGGAAGATATCACACAATGGAAGCCCGATGGCTTTTTCCTGCAAAACACCGATCATTTTTTCGAAAGATTTATTAACCGCTATGACCCTCCCGCCGGGATCAATTGTAATTATACTATCTGCCACGCTCTGGAGAACAGTATCGGAGAGTTCCTTCTCACTTATCGCCTTTGCGTAGTAACCGGCTCTTTCCAGGGAAACAGCAAGCACATTGGCTATGATCTCCAGAAAATGCAACTCTTCGTCACTGAAATTTCTTTTTCTGGCATAGTACAGCGATACAACGCCTACAGCCTTCTGTCCGATAAACATGGGAACTGCCACAGAAGAATGATACTTTTTTTCCGCAATTTCCGGAGCAAGAAAAAATTCACTCTCCGACTGCATATCGAAAAGCACAAAGGGCTTCTTCCTGGTTATTGCATGTCTCTCGATAGAGTTTACCGAAGCCTTATAGAGCAATTCATCAGCTTGCCGCAGCGGAATTATGGATGCCTTCAGCGAAAAATTCCCCTCTTCGTCACTTACCAGAAGCAGGGCAAAATCCGCCCCGAAAAAATTTTTGACAAGATCGAGCACGCCCTCCAATATATTCTTCAGGTCTATTGCCGCGCCCAGCTTCGCGGAGAGGGAAAGCAACTGGGAATGCTCTTCTTCCCGTCTTTTCCTCTGAAATTCGTAAAGCTCGCGCATTTTCTCAAACAGTCGTATGTTTTCCACGGCTATGCCCGTCATATCACCTATTGAACTGAGGATATTTTCCTCTTCCTGGGTAAAGTCATGGGCCTTGAAGCTCAGCAGGCAAAATACCCCGATGATGCGTTCTTTGCCCCGGATCGGTATACAGCAGTACCCCCGGACACCGGAGTTTTTCATAATCGTTCTGTCGACTCTTGGATCCCTGGAAATATCCGAAGTCGTCATGATCTGCCCGGTAACAGCAACCTTCCCCGGGATATCGTCACCAAGCCGAATCCGGCCAAGCATCTTCACATATTCGTCCGAAATGCCTTTATGATACCTGCACAACATTTCCCTTGAAGCGTCATCGATAAAGAAAATTCCTCCTCCGTCCATCCCCATCATCTCAATCAATTTGTGCAGAACCTGCGAGAATATCTCATCGAACTTAAGAGACTTTCCGAGAAGCCTCGATATTTCGTTCAGCATTACCAGTTCCCTGTTCTTCTGGGAAAGTTCATTCTCATGCTGCATTCTGTCTGTGATATCCCTGATGAGTTCAATTACATTGATCACGGTGCCTGATGAGTCCTTGATCGGGCTCGCCAGTATCTCATGGAAGTATTTTTTCCCGGAGGCATCGAAATGCTGGTGATTCGTCCGGTAATTTTTCCCTGTCAGAAAAACATTTTGCGCGGGGCATTCGTGCCCCTCCGCCCAGCATGGCTGATTTGAACCGTGCAATATCTTATGGCAATACTCGCCGATGATGGGAATATCCGAATTCATTAAAGCAACTTTATTCGCCTTTACAATCCGGTAATCCTTGTCGATAACGACGATTTCCTCTTCAATGCTGTTCATAATATTTTCAATGTAATCCCTCGACTGCCGCAGTTCATTTCTCAGTTCCACCTGCTCCCTGAAGTCCTTTAATATCCCTATCTTCCCCACAACCTGCCCGTCGGAATAAATCGGAGAGCCGCTGATCAATACCGGCATCTGCACGCCGTCCTTTGCAAAGATATTTATCTCGTAAATCGCGCTTAACCACTTTTCCCTTCTTTCCTCCAACTGCCTGCGCATAATTTCTGCATTCTTATCATCGAAAAAATCATAAATCGACGCACCTATCACATCTTCTCTCAGATGTCCGAAAAGTTTCGTAAATGCCAGATTTATGTCAACAATCCTGTTTTCTTCATTAACAACCCAGAGGGGGTCGAGCATGGCGTTGATATAGACATCTTTTTTCTTCAGTTCCAGTGTCGTATTCCTCATAGCCGAGGCCATTTCATTAAACGTTTTTGTGACTTCACCGATTTCGTCATCCGAAATGATATCGAGCTTTATATCGAGGTTTCCATCCCTCAACGCCCTGGTGCCCTTCTGCAGCTCTTTCAGGGATATGAGAATTTTTCTGGAGAAAAAGATCGACAACAAAAATGCCAGGACAAGGATATAAAAAAAGTAAGGGAGCATTTGATCAATCAGCCTGGGGATAAACTCCTTGTGGAGTTCTGATCCCTTTTCCGGAATGATGGTGCCATTTCCCCCAGGTACATACGAAACCATTTCCTCCTCTTCAATCATCTTCTCCAGCTGTTTTATGATGGTAAGCGAGTAGGGCAACACAATCATCAGACCAAACAGGAGGAATATAGTAATAAGCCTGTAAACGAATTTCATTTTAAACATGAAGAATATGCCTTATGAGAAAAATTGAAAACAGCGTAATAAGCCATGAAGAACATATTACCGCGAGAGGGGCCAAGCCCTTTTTAACGATGGCATCGAAATCTACGGAAAACCCTATCGCTGCAAGACCGGCAGAGAGGAAAAAACTGCTTATCTTGCCGAGTGACCCGATTAAGGGTTTGAGGAAGTCCGTTGTATTGCAGAAAACAACCAGAAAAATAAAAACGAGTATAAACCAGGGCGCCTTCACCTTTTTTTCCTTTTTGCCCGAGAGAAAAATCGACAGGGTGATGACGAAAACCAGAAAGGATATCCTGATAAGTTTTATTTGTACGGCGGAGGAAAGGCATGCAGGGCTCACAGCAGTTGCAGCAACCTTGACCTGTCCGAGCATGGGGAGCGTTGTGCCTGCAAAAAAGTTGAACTCATCCAACGTAAGGGCAAACATATCGAAGATAAGGGGGTAGAAGAGCATCCCTGCAAGGCCGAGCATCATAACCGACAGTATGGAGATTGAAGTATCCTCCTTTTTCGCGCCGATAAGCGGTGATATCACGGCGATTGCCGATGCTCCGCACACCGAAAGTCCGGCAGCGAGGAGCACTGCAAGGTTCCTGTCCAGGCCAAACAGTCTCGAAATAATCAAAACAAGCAAAAAAAGACCGGAAAACACGGCAAAAATACTCAAGAACATTCCCAAGTGAAGTTCGGCAATGAACAGCTGGGTTCCGTACAATGCAATCCCCACAGGCATAAATATTTTTATGGCCGCCTCAATCCCTTTGTGAAACATTTCACCATCAGCAATAAGGTTGCCGATAAACATTCCGCCTATGATCGAAATTACGAGTGCGTCAAACGAGGCGTGAACAGTCGAAAGGTAGAAAGAAAAAAAGGCGATGATCAAACTAAACAATATTCCGGGGAGATACTCTTTGTTCATCATTAATGTTGAATTATACCATAATCAAGTGTCGCAACTCTAAGTAATTCTGCAAGTCCGCCGGCGCAAAGATGCATCAATAAACCGCAGCGGGGTGAAAAATACGACGCGACATGGGCAGGGCTGTTCTCTTGAAGGAACGGGGTCCAAACAGGTATAATTTTTCATGGAACTATGTCCGGTCTGCAAAGAACCTCTGCATTCATGCACCTGTTGCCCGGAATGATCTCATGTATGCCCCCTGGATCTGGGGGAACTATTCTGCCCTGTCTGCAAACCAAACCCCGAAAACCTCGTGGCCGCGGACGATTCGGACGACAGACGGTCTCAATAGCTGACTATTTTGCAAAAAAACCTTAGCGATGGAGGAAACATATGGCCGATGAGCATTCTTTTGATATTGTAAGCAAAGTGGATCTTCAGGAAGTTCTCAACGCAGTTCAGCAGGCAACGAAGGAAATATCACAGAGATTCGATTTCAAAGGCAGCAAAAGCAGCATGGAACTGAACAAAGACAAACACGAGATAACTGTCATTTCCGACGATGAACATAAGCTGAAAACCGTCCTGGATATCCTTCAGACAAAGCTGATAAAAAGAAGCATATCGCTGAAGGCGCTCCAATATGGCAAGATTGAACAGGCCTCCGGAGGCACTGCCAGACAGCTCATAACATTACAGCAGGGCATTCCCGTTGAAAAGGCAAAGGAGATCGTAAAGATCATTAAAGAAACAAAGATGAAAGTGCAGGCAGAAATACAGAAAGACCAGGTCAGGGTAAAGGCAAAGAAGATAGATGACCTGCAGTCGGCCATGAAATTATTGCGCGAAAAAGACCTCGGCATTCATATCGATTTTTCAAACTACCGGTAGACGATCAGCTGATTTTTTCGAGGGCCTCTTTGGCGGCAAGGGTTTCCGCCTCTTTCTTCCTGCGTCCCGAAGCGATCCCCAGTTTTTTGCCGTTAAGGTATACGGCTACGGTAAATATCCTTTTGTGCTCTTCACCCTGCTGACGGATAACCCGGTATTCAGGAAGGGTTCCATACAGCAACTGGGTTTTTTCCTGGAGTTCTGTTTTGTAATCCAGGAAATCTCCGGATTGAATTGCGCTGTCGAT
>JAOUFP010000073.1 GCA_029858145.1 Nitrospirota bacterium
GGGCAAATCTTTACGCAGGAAAAGCATTCCCAGCACTGGTCAGGCTCCTGGTTGTAAGCCTTCATGTTCTCAACGTTTAAGACCATTAAATCGCTCGGACAGATGTACATGCATGCTGTCTTTTCTCCGCCCTTACAGCCATCGCATTTTGATGGATCAACAAAACTTGGCATATTTGAACCTCCTGTTTAATATTTTCTTAAATCCTGTCTTGCTGCAAAACTGCCTGTTCCCTTGCTTACTTCACCCCCTCTCAGATTCAGTAGCGGGCTGCAGGTCATTCCTGCCTGCAGACCGTTACCAATAAGGTTTATTCTTATGCGCCTTCTGAGTATTTATGTGTCTTGATCTCGACCTTTTCTGTCAGACCTTAATTTATTTTTCAAGACTCTGATAATATTTAATCAGAATTTCAGCCACTTCAGGACGTGAGAATTCTTTAGGTGGTGCAATGCCCTTGCCTAACATTTACGAACCTTTGTGCCTGAAAGCAGAACAAAGTCTTCCTTTGTATGATCAGGTGCTTCACACATCATCATAACCTTGTTCAGTTTCTTCGAGTATGCGGTGTGGTCAGCCTTGAAGATCTCAATTTTCAGCGCACCGGCCGGAACCTCATTGTCAAAGATAGTTTGAGCATCGAATGGACCGTAGTGATCACCAACACCTGCGTGGTCACGACCAACAATGAAGTGTGTTGCGCCCATGTTCTGACGGAATACAGCGTGCAATACGCCTTCGCGCGGACCTGCATAAAGCATGTCGAAACCGTAACCGGTGACCATTGCGCTGTTTGGCGGGAAGTACAGCTCGACCATTTTACGGATAGCGGCGTCACGAACAGGCGCCGGAATATCTCCTTTTTTCAATTTGCCGAGCAGCATGTGAATCACCAGCCCATCACAACCTAAACGGTCCATTGCCATGTGGCAAAGTTCTTCATGGGCCAGGTGCATCGGGTTGCGGGTCTGGAAAGCAACGACCTTCTTCCAACCGCGCTCCTTGATCTCGTTACGAATTTCAACTGCGGTACGGAAGGTGTCCGGGAATTCATCCTGGAAGTAAGAGAAGTTCAATACCTTGATCGGACCTGAAAGACAAACTTTCCCCTGAGCGTTGAATGCTTCAACTCCTGGATGCGCTTCTTTAGGGCTGGGACGGTAAATCTTTTCAGACATCATCGCCATCTCTGCATCGCTGAATTCTTCAACCGCTTTCACATCCATAACAGCCAGTACAGGGTGGCCTTCGACATTTGGATCTTTCAGCGCAATACGATCGCCCGGCTTGATTGAGCCTGCATCTTTAACCAGATTTAAAATTGGAACAGGCCAGAACAAACCAGATGTTGTTTTCATATCTTTAGCGACAGACAGAGCATCAGCTTTATTCATGTAGCCTGTTAATGGATTGAAATAACCACCACCCAGCATCACTGCATTAGCTGCGGTAGCTGAACTCACAACAATGGAAGCCAGACCTTCAGCTTCTTTCTGCAGGGCTTCATTTTCAACCGTGTCATATACAAATAGTGGATTTAGTTCATCTGAACCATGTGGTTTAATTAATGCCATTTCTTCCTCCTCTTCAGTTTTTATCATTAAAATATAAGCTTGTTACCTCGATATCTATTTGAGCCCCAGCACTTCGCATACCTTATTGAATATGTCGTCAATGCTGCCGGTTCCCTGAACTGCCTTGACTATGCCTTTCTTGCCGTAATAGTCCATAAGCGGAGCTGTCTGGGCATTGTACACCTCAAGCCTTTTCTTTATGGTATCTTCCTTGTCATCATCCCTCTGGAAAAGTTCCCCGCCGCATTTGTCGCATGAGCCTTCTTTTTTCGGTGCGTTAAAATAGATATTGTACATCTGGCCGCATGCCTTGCAGGTTCTTCTTCCGGTAAGCCTTTTCATAAGATCTTCAAAGGGGACATCAACACTGAGGGCGGCGCTTAAAGACATGCCAAGATTGTTGAGCATCTTGTCGAGTTCTTCCGCCTGCTTGGTATTTCTCGGAAAACCGTCGAGGATGTACCCTTTTTTGCAGTCATCCTGCTTGAGCCTTTCCTCGACCATGCCGAGAACGACGCTGTCCGGGACGAGCTCGCCTTTATCCATATAGGATTTTGCTTCTTTGCCGAGGGGGGTTCCTGCTGACACCGCTGCTCTCAATAAATCGCCGGTGGAAATCTGGGGAACATTGTATTTCTCGATAAGTTTCTTTGCCTGAGTTCCCTTCCCTGCACCAGGCGCACCAAGTAGTACTAATCTCATAATGCCTCCTAAGTATTTAATTTTAAAGCACTTCTTAATTATCCGGAATAACAACCAAGCCTTTATGAAAAAATACAGATTACGGCAGAGCTTAGCTTCTAAAACCTACTAACTATAAGCTTCGTATAATTTGAAGTCAAATTCATATTTTTGATAAATAGATAAGAATTACTTATTAATCTGATTTTCCAATTATATAGTCATTTAATCTTACAGAAAGAAATTCCCCGGGTTTTTATAGTTATCGCTTTGTTTTTATGGGATGTTCATAAGATATCTGTAGAGTTTTTTCATCGCCCTTCCCCGGTGGCTCAGCCCGTCCTTTTCCTGGTCCGTCATTTCGGCAAAGGTTTTATCACAGCCTTCAGGATAAAAGACCGGGTCGTAGCCGAAGCCGTTAAAGCCTTTCGGAGCTTTTCCTATAGTGCCTTTTATATGCCCGGTAAAGGTTTTCAGTTTTCCGTCCGGAACGGCAAACGCGATGCAGCACACGAATCGCGCCTCCCTGCCCTTGTTGTCGGTTACAGGCCGCATATCCCGAAGGAGTTTCTTTACATTCTCGCTGTCGTTTGCGTTCTCGCCTGCATATCGCGCGGAAAAAATACCCGGTGCCCCACCCAGCGCCGCCACCTCCAGCCCCGAATCGTCCGCCACCGCAGGAAGACCGGTGAATTTTGAAACAGCCCGCGCCTTTTTGGCTGCGTTTGCCCTGAAGGTCTTCCCGTCTTCCACAACCTCAGGGCAGCCTGGGAATGAATTGAGCGTCACAAAATTGAAATCATGCCCGGCAAACATCCTCTTCATTTCCTCTGCCTTTTTCCTGTTTGTAGTGGCAAGCACAATGGTCATAAACTGCGTTTCCTCCTGATCATCGGCGAGTATACGAATACATGGCCCCCTATTGTATGTTATAATTGAAAAATATTAAAGGCTTTTGTTACTATTTCGGATGTCCGAGAATCAACGAAGAGCAGGGCTTCTTCTGAGAACTGCAGCCAAAATTCTTGATTTCATTCTCATCGCTGCAGTCTTGGAAATACTCCCGAGAGCTGGTTTTTATGCCGGACTTGCGTACCTCCTTCTTGGAGACGGGTTTTTTGACGGCAGGAGCATCGGCAAAAAATTGATCAAGCTTAAAGTTGTTTCTGCTGAAAAGGCCACACCCTGCACCTTCAGGGATTCTATTTTGCGAAACAGCACATTTGCTGTCGGATATGTTTTATGGCTGGTACCCTGGATAGGATGGATTTTCCTCCTCCTTGTTTCCGCCCTGGAGTTTATTCTGATCCTCGGGAGCAAAGATGGAATGCGGTTGGGTGACGAAATCGCCAAAACTGTCGTAATAGAAACGTAATAACCTTATGGGGGTAGAATGTTTTTCCAAAAAATACTCGGTATGTTCTCAAATGATCTCGCTATAGACCTGGGCACGGCAAACACCCTCGTTTATGTCAAAGGAAAAGGTATCGTCTGTGACGAACCGTCTGTCGTAGTTATCAGAAAAGACAATAAAAAAACCGTTGCCGTCGGTGCCGAAGCAAAAAGGATGCTCGGCAAGACTCCGTCCAACATAATGGCTATCAGGCCCATGAAAGACGGCGTCATCGCTGATTTCGATGCAACCGGCGAAATGCTCAAATACTTTATCAAGAAAGTCCACAACAGGCGGAGTTTTGTTTCTCCCCGGGTAATCATCGGCGTGCCTTCTGGCATAACCCAGGTAGAACAGCGGGCGGTAAAAGACGCTGCCGAAGCTTCCGGAGCCAGGGAAGTCTACCTGATTGAAGAACCTATGGCGGCCGCGATCGGCGTTGGCTTGCCTGTAGGGGAACCGTCAGGAAACATGATCGTTGATATTGGCGGCGGCACAACAGACGTTGCGGTGATATCTCTTGACGGCGTGGTATACAGCAAGGCCGTACGGGTCGGGGGAGACAAGATGGACGAAGCGATCATGGCTTACATAAAAAGAAGGTATAACCTCATGATCGGAGAGATGACGACCGAACTGATAAAAATACAGATAGGCTCAGCCAGCAGTTCCGGGAGTTCTGAAAAGCGCGTCATGGATATTAAAGGCAGGGACCTCATATCAGGAATCCCGAAGACAATCACCATCAATGAAGATGAGATACGGGAGGCTTTGTCGGAACCGGTCAATATCATACTTGACACCATAAAAGTAGCACTCGAAAATACACCACCTGAACTCGCTGCGGACATAGTGGACAGAGGCATTGTGCTTGCCGGCGGCGGCGCGCTGCTCCGGGGGCTTGATTCCCTCATCAAGCAGGAGACCAGCCTTCCCGTTATTGTCGCTGAAGATCCGCTGACAGCGGTTGTCCATGGGGTAGGAAAGATGCTGGATGAACTTGAATTGCTTCGAAGAATAGCTTTGAATTAGTAATGCCGAAAAAAAACGTACTTCTTTTTCTTTTGGTGGTGATCATTTCCTTTATATTGATGTCGTACCAAAGCAAAAAGGGGCATCTCCTGAGCGGCGATTTGATCAGCTATGTCCTGAATACTTCACATGTCTTTGCAACATCAGTGACTGACGCGGTGAAATCGCCCTTCAAAAAAATCGCGCTCAGAGATGCCGACAACAAACTGCTCAGAAAACGCATTGACGACCTCCTCCTGGAAAGGGCGAAATACCGGGAGGCGGTCCTTGAAAACAAGCGCCTGGCCGAACTGCTGAACCTGCGTGAAAACCAGCAGCACCCTGTTGCCGCAGCGAGGGTAATTTCGAGAGGCCTCGGCCAGTGGTCACATACCCTTGTCCTCGACAAGGGGGAAAAAGACGGCGTCGTGAAGGATATGAGCGCCATCACTCCGAAGGGATTTGCGGGAAAGCTTTTTGCAGTCACGGACGCATACTCAAAACTCCTCCTGATAACAGATGTTAATTTTTCCGCCGCGGTGAGGCTGCAGGAAAGCAGAAAGGAAGGGGTAATATCCGGCACAGGCTCAAAAAAAATCATCCTCAAGTATATCCCCTACGAAGAAGAGATAAAGACAGGAGACATTGTTATCACCTCGGGACTTGATCAGCTCTTCCCGCCGGGAATTCCTGTAGGATTTATATCAAAGATCGACAAACCCGGGACAGGGCACTTCCAGTACGTGGAGGTTACTCCGTATGTCGACGAAGCAAAGCTGGAAGAAGTACTGATAATTAAATGAAATGCATCTGGTGGATTCTCGCGATATTTTTTGTTTTCCTATTGCAAAGCCGGATAACGATCATCGGAGTTTCTCCGAACTTCTCGGTATTAATTGTTTATTTTATCGGCATTCGATACGGCAGGACGAAGGGTCTGCTCCTTGGGGTCCTCATCGGAGCCCTTGAAGACAGCTTGTCATCGGCCATGCTCGGACCGAACATGCTCGCCAAGGGGATGGTCGGCTTCTTTTCAGCATCTTTCATAACCGGAAACTTCCTGGTCTGGACGCCGGTTCTGGGTATGATCGCCGCCGCGATTCTCACGTTCGCGGACAACTCCGTTGTATTCCTTTCGTTGTCCCTCTTTGATAAAGTTCCCGCCCTTCTTTCGACAGCCTTTTTTACATCAACCATGCAATCCCTGCTAAATGCGCCGGCGGGAATATTCATGAGGCCGGAAAATGCAGAATGAACAGCAGGACACAAGAAAAATAGCCGTTGTATCTGTTCTTATACTTTTAGGATTTCTGATCATCCTTCTGAGGTTATGGCAATTGCAGATCCTCGAGGGGGATGAACTCAGAAAAATATCTGAATCGAACAGACTGCGGGTGATAAAGGTGCCAGCCCCCCGCGGCATTATATTTGACAGAAACGGCATCCCCCTCGTAAAAAACACCCCTTATTTCTGTGCCTCCGTGATACCCGAGGAATTCGATGCCGCGAGCATCCCTTCCCTTGCCCGCGTCTTGCACATGACTGAAGATGAATTAAGGGAAAAATTGGACCGTACTGCACAAAGCCCGTTTACCCCGGTGAAGCTGAAGGAGGATCTGTCGTTCGAGGATGTAAGCTACATCGAGGCACGACGCTCCGACTTCCCAGGTCTCATTGTTGAAATAGAGGTCGGCAGGGAATATCTCTATGGCGGCATCGGCGCCCACGTCATCGGATATCTCGGCAAGCTGACCCCCAGCCAGTCCAAGGATCCCGAATTCAATGATGTGCCTCTCAATGCTTTTATCGGCCAATGGGGAGTTGAAAAGTTCTTCGACAAATCCCTGAGAGGAACAGCCGGACAGCGTATCATAGAGGTTGACGCGATAGGCAGGGAAATACGGTTATTGAAAGAAAAACCTCCGGTGAAAGGTGCTGATCTCAACCTCAGTTTAGACATCGCCCTGCAGAAAGCCGCCGAAGACGCCTTTGAGGGAAAAGCCGGCGCTCTCGTGGCGCTGAAGGCGGATACCGGAGAAATTCTCGGCCTTGTCAGCGAGCCGTCTTTTGACCCGAACAGGTTTGCGAAAGGCATACGCTCCGAGGACTGGAGAGCGCTTACGACTGATAAAAAAGTGCCGATGCTCAACCGGGCGATTCAGAGCCAATACCCCCCCGGCTCAACATTCAAAATCATAACCGCGATCGCCGCGCTCGAAGAAGGAGCCATGGATACCACCGCAAAGGTAGACTGCAGGGGTGGGATAAATTACGGCAGATGGCGCTTCGGCTGCTGGAAAAAAACCGGACATAATGTAGTGTCCCTGCACCGCGCACTTGTCGAGTCATGCGACGTCTATTTTTACGAAGCCGGCAAACGGGTGGGCTTCGATAAAGTATACGACTATGCGACCATGTTCGGCCTCGGGGAAGAGACGGGCTTCCCGATAGGCAGGGAAAGAAAAGGGTTGATCCCCAACTCCAAATGGAAGCAGGAGACAAGGAAGACCGCGTGGTATCTGGGGGAGACATTCATTAATTCCATCGGCCAGGGATACGTGGCCGCAACACCGATCCAGATGGCCGTCATGATGAATGCCGTTTCCAACGGCGGAAATATATACAAACCTTCTATCCTCAAGGGGGCGGAACCGGTGGTCGTCAAGAAGGCCCTGGTCAGTCCCGGCACCATGGAAGCGGTCAGAAGCGCCTTGCAGGGAGTCGTCAGCGAGTCGGGAGGAACAGGCTATGCCGCCAAATCCAGCACGGTATCCATAGGAGGCAAAACAGGAACTGCGCAGGTCGTGGGAATACGGAAAGACTCAAAGGATCTTGCCGAACATCTCAGGGACCATGCATGGTTCGTGGCCTTCGCTCCTGTGGAAAAACCCGAGATCGCCATGTCCGTTTTAGTCGAGCACGGCGGCCATGGAGGCACTGCGGCAGCGCCCATAGCAAAGAAAGCGATAGAAGCATATATGCTTCCGGCAGAGCAAAAAAAGGAACTGATGCATGTTCAGAATTGACAGAAGGCTCATACAAAATTTTGACTGGCTGACACTTTCCATTGTAATCCTTATATCGGTTATCGGCATACTGACGATATTCAGTGCCACCCGGCAGCCGGGAGCTGCGGAAGCTGTGCAGGCGTCCTTTTACGTCAAGCAGATCGCCTGGCTTGCAATCAGCATCCTGGCCCTTATCCTTTTTGTCGGTTTCGACTATATCTGGCTTGGCAGGATAGCGATACCTCTTTACATAACA
The DNA here is from genome assembly GCA_029858145.1 of Nitrospirota bacterium. GTDB lineage: Bacteria > Nitrospirota > Thermodesulfovibrionia > Thermodesulfovibrionales > UBA6898 > JAOUFP01. Next base: position 7,924 of record JAOUFP010000073.1, read on the forward strand.
GGGCTGATACTCCTGTTCATTGTCCTCATCGCGGGGAGAACGGGGATGGGGGCCCAGCGATGGATCAACCTGGGGCCGTTGTCTTTCCAGCCGTCGGAATTCTTCAAGCTGATATTCATCATCATGCTCGCCAACTACTACAGTCTCGCCAAAGAATCCCTGGGCGTAAGGGGCTTGCTGCGGGTATTCTTCTACATTGTCTTCATCCCCTTTGTGCTCCTCTTTAAACAGCCTGACCTCGGAACCGCCATTGTCGTTCTGCTTATCTTCATTTCCGTATCCCTCGTAAAAGGGCTTCAGAAAAAAGTCATCGCCATGATAGTCGTGATTGGAATAATCTCCCTGCCGTTTCTCGGAAACATCATGTGGACGGGACTGAAGGACTATCAAAAAAACCGGCTGATCGCGTTTATTGATCCTGAAGTCGACCCCTCCGGGATAGGCTATCACATCAACCAGTCAAAGATAGCGATCGGCTCCGGTGAATTCCTCGGCAAAGGCTATTTGGAAGGAACGCAGGGGCCCTTCCGCTTCCTCCCTGAAAAGCATACTGACTTCGTCTTTGCTGTCTTCGCCGAAGAATGGGGCTTTGTCGGCTCGGTTTTCCTGTTGTCCCTCTATTTATTGCTCATCATGCGGGGGCTGGACACCGCAAGCAAGGCAAAAGACGACTTCGGGAGGCTGCTCGCCCTTGGCATTACCTTCATGTTCTGCATTTACTTTTTTGTGAACGTCGGCATGACCCTCGGCATTATGCCCGTCGTCGGGATCCCCCTGCCGTTCATGAGCTATGGAGGGACAGCGCTGCTTTCGAACTATATTTCACTGGGTATTTTGATAAATATTCGCACGCGCAGGTTCAGCCTCTTTTATTAATCCTGTGTTTTTTGCTATAATTGCTCTCTCGGAATTTATTGAATATTTTTTGCCTTTCGCTTTAAAATAGTCAAGCACCACGTCCCTTGGGACGCGGTATGCTTAGCGAGCAAGGAAGATTATTTGGGATAGCCTGCTTTCATCCCCCGCCCCAAGAGGCTGGGCATTCAGCAAGCATCCTCGTACCTCTTCAGTTTTACGGTATTTATTATGGCGGTGTAGCTCAGGTGGTAGAGCATGCGACTCATATTCGCAGTGTCCGGGGTTCGAATCCCTGCACCGCCACCAATTCCTGCCAACACATGGCATAAAATAGCCATTTGCACACCGGGATACTTTCAGGCTTTTTTCTGCGGACCTGCTTCTTCAGGCTTCCTTCAGGAGGAGCTTTTTCATCCAGGGCGCGCTGTCCTCAAGAATCGGGAAGTTGCCTTTTTGCATTCTATTTTCTCCTGGTATAACTTTGCGATACCGATGCACGGCAGGTGCCCTTCCGCCTCTCCGGGGTCAGCAGTTTTTAGATATGCTATACTGATGCTCAGGGGGATAAAAAATCCCGTTGTTTATGAAAAGGTGTCCGGAAAGTATCGCCTTCATAAACATGGAAGCGCAATGAAAAAATCAGCGTCTGTTGTTCATGATTAAATCATGACTTTTACGGTAAAAAC
>JAOUFP010000483.1 GCA_029858145.1 Nitrospirota bacterium
ACGAATTTGTGCAGGAGTATCTTGAGTATCTGGCTGTGGTCAGGAAAATTTCGGCGAGTACTCAAAACCAGGCCTTGAATGCGCTTGTCTTTCTTTTTAAGAATATTCTCGGGGAACCTTTGAGCGAAATGGGAGTTTTTACGAAGGCCAAAAGACCTCAGCATCTCCCTGTTGTGCTGAGCGTCGCAGAGACAGAGCGTCTCCTGGAACAACTCTCTGACGTCAAAGGCCTCATGGCAGGTCTTCTTTACGGCAGCGGCCTCAGACTTATGGAGTGCCTCAGGTTGAGGGTCCTGGATCTCGACTTCGATCATTCGCAGATCATGGTAAGGGACGGCAAGGGACAGAAAGACCGTGTCACAATTCTTCCCAGACGATATGAAAAGCAGCTGAAGGAACATCTCAAGTCTGTAAAGAAGCAGCATGATAAGGACCTTGCCGAGGGAGGCGGCTGCGTATACCTCTGGCCTGCACTTGAGAGAAAATACCCGAAAGCCTCGAAAGAGTGGATATGGCAATACGTATTCCCATCGGAACAGCTCTCCGCAGACCCGCGCAGCAAGAAGGTGAGACGTCACCATCTCCACGAAAGCCTTCTCCAGAAGGCGGTGAAGGATGCGGCGAGGAAGGCCGGCATGACAAAACGGGTCAGCTGTCATGTGCTTCGTCATTCCTTTGCCACCCATCTCCTTGAAAGCGGATACGACATCCGGACGGTGCAGGAACTGCTCGGGCATTCCGATGTGTCGACCACGATGATCTATACTCATGTGCTGAACAGACCCGGCCTCGCCGTGAAGAGCCCCGCGGACAAGTAACAGCGTTTTTTTGACAGGCTACCGCCGGCTGGTGTCAGGCTCTCCGCCGGACAACATGATCAGGCGCGATGACTTTGCAGAATTCATATGGCTTGAATAAGGGAGGAATATAAGTTGCCTCAATCCCCCGGGATTAAATATAAATAAATTTTCAGAGATTGTAAAGAACGAAATTACGCAATGGGCTCTTTTGTGAAAAAAAGATTTCCCCCAAAGTCCTTATGCCCTGCGGCGGCGTTGCCCCGGCTTTCTTGAATGCCCTTCGTTGAGATATTTTCACTGAAATTCAGGCACGCCATCCCAAGGGTCAGGGCATACCCGGTGAGGAGGGAAAGATTATTTATAGGATGGCCTGCTTTCATCCCCGCTCATAAGGCATCCTCGTAAGTGCAAGGAAATTCAGAGGTTGCAGAAGAATCATGTATTATGTTAAACCAAAACAGATATATCTTTTTACACGAGATGCCATGCCGCCTCTTTTTTTGACTGAGGAGGCGGGATGGCGGCCAGAAAGGAGCCGGACAGTTCTTAATCGGCGTAACGCACGCTGAGAGCTGTTTCTTGACTTATTTCCGGAAAAATCTCTATAATTTAAACTTCTTTTTGTGGTCTTTTAAAATGAAAATACTCATTGCAGATATAACGGATGAAGGTCTTGAAGTAGACATTGAGGAGAGTTACAGGTTTGAGGAGGTTCCCCTTGTTTCTCCGGTAAAGGCACATCTCGGGCTGACAAAGGCCCATGCGGAGATAATCGTCTCGGGAAACGTGACCGCCGAGCTGGAACTCGAGTGCAGCAGATGCCTGAAGAGGTTCAGGCGGGTCATGGATGAGCCGGTAAATGTTGTCTATCATCCGATAGAAGAAATCGGGACAGACAGGCATGAATTGAAAGATGATGAGATGGATATGGGTTTCTACAAGGGTGAGGAACTCGATCTGCAGGAACTGCTCAAGGAGCAGTTGATTCTGAACATCCAGATGAAGCCGTTATGCGATGAAAAGTGCAAGGGAATATGTTCTCACTGCGGAACAGACCTGAATACGGAAACATGCGGTTGTGAAACAGGAAAGATAGATTCGAGACTTGAGGTCTTGAAAAAATTATTCGAAAAATGAAAGGAGCAGTACATTGGCAAACCCAACAAGCAGACATTCAAAGTCAAGAAGGGACAAAAGAAGGGCCAACTGGAAAGGACAGACGCCTAATCTTGGTCAGTGCCCCGAATGCAAGGAATTAAAACTTCCACACAGGGCATGCAGCAGTTGCGGTTCTTATAACGGCAATAAGGTGCTTGAAGTAGTAGAAAAATAATCATGAGGGTTGCTCTTGATGCGATGGGAGGCGACCATGCTCCGTCGGTAAATGTTGAAGGGGCGGTTGAAACTGTCAACGAACACGATGATATTGATGTAATCCTTGTTGGCGATGAAGCCTCAATTCATAAGGAGCTCAGGCACAAAAAGT
>JAOUFP010000482.1 GCA_029858145.1 Nitrospirota bacterium
GTAGACGATGTCGCGCTCTGCGTCCGAGTAGGTCGGCTCGGGGGTCACGGTCTTCCGCAGTTCATCCATTCTGAGGATGACGAAGTCAGGATGCAGCGCCTTTATCGCGTCAGCGATGGTGCTTTTGCCGCTTCCCGGAAGCCCGGTGATCCATAACGCCCTGCCTGCCATGGATACATGTTACCGCGTGAAGAGCCGGATGGCAAATTTCCATTTAAGGGGATGCGCGCAGCCGAGGCTGACAGGCGGGTTTCGGCAGCCCGCGTCAGGAAGAGACTGCTATCGACTCGATCAGTTCCGTAATTTGGGCCCGCTGAGTGTCATTCAAATCACTGAACATGAGCCCCATGCCGATTCCAAACTGGTAATACCTGACCCGCGCCTTGAGCATTACTGTTTTTTCTTTATGAGGTATGGTGACATCAACTATATCATTTTCCTGGAAATGCTGAATAGCTGAAACAAAAAGCCCCCCTTCGCTGATATCAGAGCTCGGGCACAGTTTCATGCCGTCGATTAATACATGGGCAACGAAAGGGTATCTTTTGTATTCCCTGCGTTCGTCCTGGGTATCCATTGGTTTGAATTATACTAGAACCTATCTCAAAATCAAAAGATTTTTTGTCATTTGCCCTTTTTTGTCATTCCCGTGCAGACGGGAATCCGGTGTTTTCAAGGTGCTCTGGATACCCGCCTTCGCGGGTATGAAAGCCTTTTCAGAAACGACCGGTTTTGAGATAGGTTCTACACACATCCGTCCATATCAATCACACTTTTTAAACAGGTCGGGTTCCGCAGGGAAGCCCGGTGATCTATTCCGCCCTGCCTGCCATTGATACATGTTGCTGCTTTAAGAGCCGGATGGCATATTTCCTGAATCATCTCGGTTCCCCCCTTGGGAAGGGGGGTAAGGGCCTCATTGATTTTATTCAGCAAGTCTTGGCTGCATAAAACGTCCCCCCGACGGGGGAAATGCCCTTTCTTATCTGCTGTGATGTTCATCACCCAGGAAATCCCCGATAAACAGCTACAGTTAACCAGGCGGACTATACTGCAGCAGAATGCCCCGGATTGCCTGTAAGACCGGGCATGTCGGCGGCGGTGCCGCTGAAACTGTTCGGCCCGGCGGGCCGGGAAAGAAGTGTGTCTGTATGCGGCATTCAGCCTCCAGGGCTCTCGTATATAAAAGAGGATTATCGGGGCGTCTTTCACGACCAGCCGGTAGTATATCAATGTGCAATCAGCTGCCTCATATGTGGTGGGCTGAACCGGAAAGCATGACAACAGTCCGCTGCGGCATCGCGCTCGTGACAATAGTCATTCTTGTCGCAGGATGTACAGCGCCAAATATCAAAACCCAGTGCTTTGACAGCGTTACCGTTCAGGGAACGCCTCAGTTCTGTGATCAGGTGGTGAGTGCGCTCGACTTGCTCAAAACAAAGTCTCCCTCGAGCTATATTATTTTGACGGATAATGTCGGCATCATCCAGCAGGGAAAGCGCAGCGGAATGAAGGCTGACAAGTGGCCGCCGGTTTTTGAACTGAACGACCGTTCAGCCTTCTACTCGATCACATGGTGCGCGGGGGTAATTGCCCATGATTCGTTCCATTCCAAACTCTTTCATGATTATCGGAAGGCGCATCACTTTTTTGTCCCGGGGGAGGTCTGGGCCGGACATCTACCGGAAACCAAATGCCTCGCTCATCAGCTGCAGGCACTGACTGAAATAGGTGCTCCGGAAGACGAACTCAGGTATTGCAGGACTTTGACGCCCATCTATGCTGACGTTCCTTATCGAAAACGGAATTGGTGACGAGATTCTCCAGGCCAGACAAGACGCTGCAGCGAAGAGAAGAGGCAGATCAGAAAAGATAGCGGCATGGAAAAGATAACTATTGCGAGGATATCGTATTTCAGTCCTGTGCAGCTGTTCTGTACCCCCATATAAAAACAAGCGGGATATTTTTGCAATCTTCGCTGGCATAGCGGTTATTGTCAGCATAAGAGAAGGGCTTCCCAATAGACTCTGAAAAGACAAGTTTCTTATGGGTTCCCATCAGCAGGAGTTTACTATAAATCATTTCTTGCAGAGATAATATAGTGACAGAATTGACTCAACCATTAAGTTGCCAGTTGACCTTTCATAAGGATTTGAGCAGAAAAAGTATTCGGGTTGAAGGGAGATACTCACGGAAGTTCTCGACAGTTTCAAATTTCGATAAGTAAATGGTCCCCCTTGTACTCCGCTCTTTTCAAAAGCTTCAAAATGGTATAAGTTATTATCG
>JAOUFP010000074.1 GCA_029858145.1 Nitrospirota bacterium
GTCAGAGCCCCTGTTTTTTTGCCTATGCTCAATATCTGAAAGATATCAGCCAGCGCCAGATCTTCCAGTCTTCCGGCAAGACTCATCTGAATTCAGCTCCAACGGGGATGACCGCACCGCCGTCCTGACAAACTTGGAACTGCCCCCTGTCTTCGGCGCTGCAGGTGAGATCAAACCGCGGTCCGGCCGCTAGGAGATCCAAGTCCGCCTCCCGGTAAATATCAGTCCTTCCGAAATCACGCCAGTATTGTGCCCCTTCGCTGTTATTATCCATGTACCCGTGCGCAAAAGCCATCCGGATTTCATCATCCCGGACAGAATTATTCGTCCCGAATTTGTGCGCTGATGGTATTCCGGATTCAATCTTGAACTCTTGTATGATATCACCTGCATTGAAAAGATAGAAACCCTGTTTTGTGCCTGACGGTTCCTTTCTGGTTAAATTCGAGTATATCAATAAAAATTCAAGAGTGTCAATGACTTAGCAGGTCAAAGACAACACCTTCCCGCCGCTGTTGTTGACAATTTCATAGCCGGAAAAGTAATTTAAACCATGATAGCGATAGTTGACTATGGAATGGGAAACCTCAGGAGCGTCGAAAAGGGATTCAAGAAGGTCGGAATTCAGGCAACCGTCACCTCAGACCCGAAGGTCGTCGATGATGCCAGAGCCGTCGTGCTCCCGGGTGTGGGGGCCTTCAGGGACTGCATAAGGAACCTCACCGATCTCTCCCTGACAGAGGCGGTCGTCACCGCGATTAACAAGGGGAAGCCTTTTCTCGGCATATGCCTTGGACTGCAGGTCCTGTTCAGCGAATCCGAGGAATTCGGCACCTGCAGGGGCCTGGACATCTTCAGGGGGAAGGTTGTCAGGTTTCAGGAAGGCCTGAAAGTCCCGCACATGGGCTGGAATACGGTGAAGATCGTCAACCGGCCTCCGATACTTTCTGAGATAGAGGACAATGCCTACTTCTATTTTGTGCATTCCTTTTATGTCGTCCCTGAAGACAGGGGGATCATCGCAACGACCACTGACTACGGGACCGCCTTCACGTCGATGGTCTGGAAGGACAACGTCTTTGCAACGCAGTTTCACCCTGAAAAAAGCCAGGAACTCGGCCTGAAAGTTCTGGCTGGGTTCGGGAAATTTGTGCAGAAGGCCTAAAGAGTCAGCAGTTTTTTTCTCTCTTCATTACTCGTATCTGAGCGCTTCGATGGGGTCGAGGAGGGAGGCCTTGTATGCGGGATAAAACCCGAAGAATATTCCTACGAATCCCGAAAAACCGAAGGCCAGAAGGATCGAGAAGGGCGAAACCACGGTGCTCCACCCTGCCAGCATCGTCACTATCTTTGAGGCTGTCACGCCTGCGATGAGCCCCACGACACCGCCAATCAGGGAGAGGATGAGCGCCTCTATGATGAACTGGAGCCTGATGTCCCAGGTCTTCGCGCCGATCGCCATCCTGATGCCGATCTCCCTGGTCCGTTCAGTGACCGAGACCAGCATGATGTTCATGATGCCGATGCCGCCCACGAGAAGGGAGACGGACGCGATCGCCCCGAGCAGCAGCGTCATCACCTTCGTCGACTGCTCCGCGGCCTGCATCATTGAGGTAAGGTTGCGCACGGTGAAGTCATCATCCTGCTTCTGGCCTATACGATGCCTCTGCCTCAGCAGTTCTGTGATCTGTCTTTCCGCCGCGGGAAGGTCGTCAGGACCTTTCGCCTTTACCATGATCAGCCTCACCATGCCGGGGAAGGTCGTGCCGAAGAGTCTTTTCTGCGCGGTCGTCACCGGGACGTAGATAATATCGTCCTGGTCCTGCCCTCTGGGGTCCTGGCCTTTGACATCGAGGACCCCGATGACGGTGAAAGGGACATTCTTTATCCGTATGACCTGGCCGACGGGGTCTATCCCTCCGAAGAGATTATCAACCACTGACTGTCCCAGCAGGCAGACCTTTGCCGCGCTCCTGATCTCCTCCTCGGTGAACGGCCTTCCGCCCGTCAGAGACCAGTCCCTCACAAAGAGCATATTTATCGTTGTCCCGGTGACGCCGGTAGACCAGTTCTGATTTCCGTAGACCACCTGGGCGACCCCGCTGAGGATCGGCGCGACATACAATACCGCGGGGCACTCCCGCTGTATCGCCTCTGCATCGCCCATGGACAGTGTCGGCTGAGTTCCCGCTCCCATCCGCACGCCTCCCGCGGTCGTGGCGCCGGGCACTATCATGATGAGGTTGCTTCCGATGCTCGCCAACTGGTCCCCTATCCTCTGCTGCGCGCCGGTCCCCACCGCCAGCATGGCGATGACCGCGCCGACGCCGATGATGATGCCGAGCATGGTGAGGGCGGAACGCATCTTGTTCACCCGGAGCGCCCTGAGGGATATGCGTATGGTTGAAGGGATATTGATCATGCTCTTACCACTGATTCATCACTGACGACAACGCCGTCCCTGAAGCAAATCCGCCTCCTGCTGAACTCCGAGATCTCCTTTTCGTGGGTCACGATGATGATGGTAATATCCGCTTCCCTGTTCAGCCTCGCAAAGAGTTCCATGATCTCAGAGCTGGTCTTTGTGTCGAGGTTGCCGGTCGGTTCGTCCGCAAGGATCAGGGGGGCATCGTTTACGAGCGCCCGTGCAATGGCCACCCTCTGCTGCTGTCCGCCTGAAAGCTGGTTCGGGTGGTGGTTTTCCCTGCCTGCAAGCCCCACGGTTGCGAGGGCCGCTGCTGCACGCTCTGCCCTTTCCTTTGCATTCAGGCCGTCGTAGAGCAGCGGAAGCTCGACATTCTCCAGGGCCGAGGTCCTCGGAAGGAGATTGAACCCCTGAAAGACAAAGCCTATCTTTTTGTTCCGGATGGCTGCAAGTTCATCCCTGCTCATATGCGCAACATCAACCCCTTCGAGAAGATACCTTCCGCCCGTCGGCCTGTCGAGGCAGCCGAGGATGTTCATAAACGTGGACTTGCCTGAACCCGACGGCCCCATGATAGAGATGAATTCACCTTTTTCAATAGTGAGCGAAACATGATTCAGGGCATTCAGGGCTATTTCGCCAAGCTGGTAGACCTTGGTGATATCCTGTGTTTCGATAATGGCCATATCAGAAATGCATGCGCGGTCCCGGTGTCCGGGACTGGGTGTTGGTCTTTGAGGCGGACTCGACAATCAGCTCCTGCCCCTCTCTGATTTCGCCCGAAAGCAGTTCCGTATAGATGCCGTCGCTGATGCCGGTGGTCACCGCAACGCGTTTCGGGTTCCTGTTCTCGATGACCCAGACCCCGAGGCCCTTCTCCCTCTGTTTCGTCATGTCCCGCTTTTCAGAAGGCCTGAACCGCATGGCCGCATTCGGCACCCTGAGCACATCCTTCCTGCTCGACACGACAATGGAGACGTTGGCGGTCATGCCCGGCTTGAGCTTCAGTTCAGGGTTGTCCACCTTGACCACGACGTCATAGGTCACCACATTCTGCACGGTGATGGGCGCGTTCCTGATTTCAGAGACCTTGCCCTGGAAAGGGCTGTCAGGATAGGCGTCCACGGTAAATTCGACCGGCTGTCCGACCTGTATCTTCCCGATGTCCGCCTCGGCAACGCTGCTGTCCACCTGCATCTTCGTCAGGTCCTGCGCGATGTTGAAGAGCGTGGGAGTCTGGAAACTGGCGGCGACCGTCTGCCCGACATCCACATTTCTGGAGACGACAATTCCGTTCACCGGGGAGATGATTCTCGTATACCTGAGGTTCGTCTCCGCGATCCGCAGCGCAGCCCCGGCCTGTTTTGACTGTGCCTTCGCAGCGGTCACCTGCGCGCCTGCGGTATCATATGCCGTCTCTGCCGCGTCAACATCACTCCGCGCCACAAGGTTTTTCGCAAAGAGCTCGCTCTGCCTGTTCAGCGTCCTCTTCGCGTCCGCGAGCGCCACCAGCGCCTTCTCGACATTCGCCTCTGCGGAAAGGAGGTTCGCCTGTGCCTGCGCCACCTGCGCCTCGAAAATCGCCGGATCTATCCGCGCGATAAGCTGCCCCTGTTTCACCGGGGAATTGAAATCAACATAGATGTTTTTGATCGTCCCGGAGACCTGGGTGCCGACAAGGACCGTTGTCACGGCATTCACCGTGCCGGTCGCGGTGATCGAAGATACGATATCTCCCCTGGAGACTTTTTCGGTCCTGTATTTCAGATCGTCCTGATCCGTTCTGAATAGGAAATACACAGCCGCGCCGAGCGCGATTACCACCGCTAATGAGATCAGTATCTTTTTCATGAACTCCCCTGTGGTCAAGACTTTTTTTACTTTACATTTTAACGCTTAAACGTATTTTTATACAGGCATTTGTCAGAAAATTTTCGGGCAGTGCCCTGAATTAAAAAAATGTAGGTAGCCGGCGAGGGGACCGGCTACCTTATGGAGGGATTCAACAAGGGTTTTTCTTTTCCCCTTGAATACAGGCTACTACAAAATTCTGAAGAAATTATGAAGCAGGGGTGCTATCTGGTGTTTTATTGAACAGCAGTATCGTGTATCGGGCAGTTATATAATCCTGTATCCCTTTTCATTAAAGAGCCGCAGACAGGCATCCACCGCATCAGCATCGTAGCGGATGTCCCTGTAATCGGAAATTTCCTTCAGCGCCATGTCCATGCCGAGCGTCGGTCTGTAAGGCCTGTGGGAAGACATCGCCTCGACAACGTCCGCCACCGCGAGAATCCTGGCCTCTAGGAGAATCCGGTCCCCCGATAAACCAGCGGGATAGCCGGAGCCGTCCAGCCTTTCCTGGTGCTGCAGGATAGTATCGAGCACCGGCCAGGGGAATTCTATCGTCTTTAATATCTCATAGCCGACCCGCGCGTGGGTCTCTATGATATCGGTCTCCAGATCGCTTATCCGGCCGGGTCTGGCAAGAATCTCGTAGGGCACATGTATCTTGCCGATATCATGCAGCAGTCCGGCCATGCGGATCCCCTCGATCCGGTCCTCTGAAAGCCCCATTTCCCGGGCGATCGCGCAGGCCAGTTCTGCCACTCTCTCCTGATGACCGGCGGTATAGGGGTCCCTCCGCTGCAAAATCTCCGTCAGCGCATAGATCGTACCATTCAAAGCCTTCTTAAGCTTTCCGAGACTCTCTTTCAGGCCTGCTTCTGCCTGCTCGCGCTTTGCGCGCATTTCGAGCGCCCCGATTCCATAGGTTACGTTATTCCCCAGTTCAGTCAGCAGGTTCACTTCATCTGCATCAAAGGCATCGGGCTCTGCCGCATAAATATTCAAAGAGCCCAATATCCTCTTTCCTGAGATCAGGGGAAGGGCGATCGATGAGGCATATCCGCGTTTGACGGCTTCTGCGCGCCAGGGGGCAAAAGTCTGATTGGTGGGGATATCCTTCGCGATAACAGGTTTGCCTGTCCGGATGGCGGTCCCGGTAGGACCTTGCCCCCGCTCGGTATCGGCCCAGGTGATGTTGACGGTATCGAGATACCCTTCTTCATATCCGCACTGGGCAACAGGACGCACGGTCTTTTGTTCATCATGTTCCGCGAACCCGATCCACGCCAGACGATATTCCCTCTGACTGATGATATCGCAGCAGATCTGCTTCAGGAATCCGGACACATTCTCCGCGCGCATAAGGGTCCGGTTACAAATACTGAGCGCCTTGAGCGCGCGTGTGACCCGCAACAACTCCTTTTGCGTCTGCTCGTGGAGGGACTTCTCTCTCTCCAGCTCACAGACACGCCGGCTTAATGCGGCGTTTTCATTTTCAAGCTGCTCTCTTGTCCTGTTTATTTCGTTCACGCGCGGTTCCGGTCATTGATAAAAATCACTGCACGCCCCTCCATAAATATAGGATAGCACCAAACACCGGTTTTGTTTAAAAAATGACATTTCAGTCGGGTAGGCGCAGCCTCACCTATCCTGCACTATTCATAAATCTTTCTGGTGGCAGCCAAACAACGAGGCAGGAGAAGGCATTGAAAGCGGTCTTATTTTCCGATAGCCCGACAGACTGTTTATATGAATATCAGGAGAAAATGCCCCGGAGCAAAGCGTGAATGAAGCGCCAATGCCTTCTCCTGCCTTTTTGAATACAACTTTTTCATAGATAATGTGGACTATGTAAATATCTTTTCTCACCCTGAAAACAACGGTTGGCCTGGCTGGATTGAGGATCAACTCAAATACGAACGGGCGAAAATTTCAGAGCGTTCTCTTGAAGGTCAGTATCGACAGAGTCATCATCAAAGCGGTGAAGCAGAAGAGAAACAGGATATCGCCCGCAATAACTGAGAGGCCCGCGTTTTTAAAAAGGACCGCTTTCAGCGCGTCCACCGCATAGGCCTCGGGGTTCACCTTCGCGAAGGCCTTCAGCCATCCCGGGAAACTCGCTATCGGATATACCGCGCCGCTGGGGAAGAAGAGAATGACGTTCAGAAACCCGCTCAGGACGCCGACGATCCTCGGATGCCCCACCCTTCCGAGAATCACGAACATGAGGCTGAGCAGGCAGAGGGTGGTGAGGGTAATGATGATGAAAATGGACGCGCACTGATGGAGCCCGCGTGAAAGCGGTATGCCGGTGATCAGCATGCTGACGGTGAAGATAAAGACAGCGATGAGCGTTGTGATCGAAAGCCCGCTGATGATCAGCCCCCCGACGATATGCGATTTGGAAAGGGGCGTGAGCAGGTAGCTCTCGTCCATGCCGAGAAAGCGGTCCATCACCAGGTTGAAGGCACCGGTCGTGAGCGTCCCCAGGAAGATGGCCATGATCACCACGCCGGGGACAAGGGACTGGTAGTAATCCACCTTGCTGTAAAGATCGATATCCCTGATGATCGCCTCTCCCGGATTCTCCCTGATCGCCACATATTCCGTATTGGTCGCTTTCACCGCGCTCTTGACGATATTCCTGATGTTCTCGGAAGATATGCCGTCGGTATTGTCAAGAAAAAGCCCTATCTCCGGTCTGCCCTTAGCAAATGTCCTCTTGCTGAAATCAGAAGGGATAATAATCGCGGCCTTGTATATTCCTTTCTTCACCCCTTCGACCGCCTCTTTCGGGTCCTTGCTGCCCAGCAGCGAGAAGGTCTTCGGCCCTGCCTCGACCGCACGGAGATTTTCCATAAAACGCTTCGCGGAGGGTCCTGCGTCCTGATCCACAAATACAACGGGAAGCGCCTGAAGTTTTCCCTGAAATGAATTGCCGAGGATCACGAGATAGATGATCGGCATAAGGATGCTCATGGCGAGCACGACCGGGTTCCTCTTGAACTTCTTCAGGTCACGCTCTATAACCGCAAAAAGTCTTGTCATATTTTTGTTTTCTCTTCTCTCCCGGCACGCGGCAGGGATACCCCGCCCCTGAAGGTCTTCCGCCTAGTCACCATTCACCAATCACCATTCACTTTTTTTATCATCTTCCGAGCTTCTGAGGTATGCCGGGACCGACGAGGAAACTCACCTTCTTCGCCTCCTCTTCCCGTATCGTCTTGCCTGTGTAATGGATAAAGACATCTTCAAGGGACTGCTCATGGACCGTCGCGGACAGCACAGTCCCTCCCGAGGATCTCACCTCATCGATAAGCATCGGAAGGTTTTTGGCTCCGCTGTCAACGTAGGCTCTGATATAGTCGTCTTCAACGACGATCCTGTGCACGAAAGGCAGGGACTCCGCCTTTTCGACAATACTTTCTGTGAAGCCGGCAAGTGAGAGCGAGACGATGTCATTCCCCGGTATCTGTGACTTGAGTTCATCCGGCGAACCGATGGCGATGATCTTTCCTGCATCGATGATCGCGACCCTTTTGCACAAGGCCTCGGCCTCTTCCATGTAATGGGTAGTGAGAAATATGGTGAGGGAATCGTCTTCCATGAGTTTTTCAAGCAGACCCCATACAACCCTTCTGGATTGGGGGTCGAGCCCGATGGTTGGCTCGTCAAGAAAGAGTATCTTTGGCTTGTGCACGAGTACCCGCGCGATTTCGAGCCTCCGCCGCATTCCGCCGGAATACGTCGCGACAAGGTCGTTTGCCCGCGCAGTGAGGCCGACCATGTCAAGGAGATAGCGCATCCGCTCCTTTCGTTCCTTTGAGCGGATGCCGTAGAAGCGGCCGTAGATGTCCATATTTTCGTAGCCGGTAAGGTCAAGATCACTCGTCATGGCCTGCGGGACAACCCCTATCGCCCTCCTGACCGCGGCAGGTTCCCTGGCAACATCGCAGCAGGAGACGACCGCCTTTCCGCTTGTCGGTTTGAGAAGCGTCGTGAGCATTCTGATCAGGGTCGTCTTCCCGGCGCCGTTCGGCCCCAGAAAACCGAAGAACTCGCCTTCAGCCACTTCAAAGCTCACATTGTCAACAGCGGTAATCGTGCCGAATTTCTTCGTAATCTCAGAAACCGTGATCGCCTTTTTCTCTTGCATCCCCTGCTATGTTTCCTTCTTTAGTATTTCAGCAGAAGTTCCACGAAATATATCAGGATACATAATAACACCTGTCATTCCCGCTTGTCGGGAATCCTTCTTCACGCAGGTAAAATCGGGGAAAGATTCCGGACGGGCCGGAATGAGAAACAATTTGATAAGTGGTTTCACTTTTTACGTAAAAACCTATTTTTTCTTCGGTATTTCGACCGAAACGGTCATGCCCGGCTTCAAAATTCCGCCGGTATCCCCGACCCTGATCTTCACCCGGAAGGTCTTTATGTCCTGCCGCCCTCGTGTCACATCCCTCTGGGTCGCGAACTCGGCATACCTGCCTATCTCGGAAACCTTTCCTTTGAAGACCTTCCCGGGAAGCGATTCTATGGTCACCGAGGCATCACTGCCGAGCGTAACCGAGCCCACCATCGTCTCTTCGATATCAGCCCTGACGTACAGTCCGGCAAGTTCGACAATCGTAAGGATGACAGATCCCGGGGTCACGTTCTCCCCCTTTTCCAGTGCCTTGAATATGACCGCGCCTGATGCCGGAGAGTAAATTGTCGCGTCGTCGAGTTTTGAGCGGCTGTACGCAAGGGCCGCCTCACTCTCCTTCAGCCGTGCACTTGAAGCGTTCAGTTGGCTGACCGATGCGTCAAGCTGTGCTGCCGCAGCATTTTCCCCCGCAATTGCGGCCTTCAGTTTCGCGGCAGCCGCCTTCTCCGCTGCCACGGTTGTGTCATACAGCGATACCGCCTGATCAAAAGAAGCCTTTGCAATGAAATCCTTCCGGAAGAGCTCATCGGCCCGCTGCATATCTCTCTTTGCCTCGTCCTTCTGGACACGCGCCTTTTCGAGCTCAGCCTCGGCACTCTTTATCTCCGCTTCTGTGTTCAGGATATTCGCTTTCGCGGTTTCAATCCCTGCCTCTGCTGCACTGACATCCGCCCGTGCGCGCTCAACTCCCGCGGCTGTCTGCTCAACCGAAGCCTTCAGGTCACTGCTTTCGAGCCTGACCG
>JAOUFP010000075.1 GCA_029858145.1 Nitrospirota bacterium
AAAAAGATGATGAACTATCATGAAATGATTATATTTATGGAAGACTGATACGCAATGCCAGCGCGTTTAGTCCGTCATGTCGTAACAGTCCTCTTAATCCTTATTCTTTCTACTGTTCTTTCCTGTTCTGCAAATAACAGACTCGAGGGGTATGTTTACTACAGACTGAATGCAGACCCAACCACCCTTGATCCTGCCCTTATAGTTGATGTCACGGGCGGTTCCATTTCCGCAAAAATTTTCAACGGACTTGTTAAACTTGATGAACAACTGAATGTAGTCCCGGACATTGCTGAATCATGGAAGATTTCCGAGGATGGTACCACATATGTTTTTCACCTGAGAAAGAACGTTAATTTCTCTAATAACCGGGAGGTTACCTCGTCTGACTTCAAGTATTCATTCAAGAGAATACTTTCTCCTTCTGGAAGGTCGCCAAATACATGGGTTTTGGAGAAAATTTCGGGCGCAAAAGACTTTATGCAGGGAAGGGTGTCGGATATTTCCGGAATAGAGATTCCGGACCCTTACACAGTGGAGATTAAACTCGAACAGCCCTTTTCTCCCTTTCTTCAGCTCCTTACCATGACAGCAGCCTATGTTCTGCCGAAAGAGGAAGTCGAGAGGTTAGGTGACGATTTCTCATCGCATCCTGTGGGAACAGGACCTTTTTTGCTGAAGGAGTGGAAACATAATAATCAAATTGTGCTCAAAAAAAACAGTCTTTACTTTGCGGCTCCACCGAAAATTGAGGGGATCGTTTACCGGATAATACCTGAGGATCTGACTGCCGTCACCGAATTTGAACTCGGCAATATTGACGTAATAACGGTGCCCGCCTCTGAATATTCCCGATACAGAACCTCGCCGGAGTGGAAAGAGTATCTTTCATCAATTTATGGCCTGAATGTCTATTATCTCGGCTTTAATTGTTCGAGGCCGCCTTTTGATAATGTTAACCTGCGAAAGGCTGTCGCTTATGCAATAGACAGGGAAAAAATATTGAATACATTTTACGAGAAAAGGGGCAGACTTGCGCAGGGGCCTGTTCCTGACATTCTGAGGAAATGGCAGGCGCTGTTTCCCTATGCGTTTGACCTTCAAAAAGCCAGAGAGTTAATAGATGAGGAAGCTATGAATGACAGGACGATACTTTTTTATATAACTACCGCGGACCAGGAAGTTATTGATATAGCGGAGATAATACAATCATACCTGAAGGAAGCTGGACTGAACATAAAGATAAAACAGCTCGAATGGAGCGCCTATAAGGCCGCTATCAACAACGGAGAACCTGATCTTTTCTGGCTGAGCTGGTGGGCTGATTATCCTGACCCCGAGAATTTTCTCTTTCCCCTTTTTCACTCTTCAAATCACGGTGCGAGCGGAAACAGGTCACGTTATACAAGCAGTGAAGTTGACCGGCTCATCGAAGCGGGACAGCGGGCACTTGACAGTACTGCCAGGGATGGATACTATGCGTCGGCTGAAAAGATCATAGCGGAAGAAGTGCCGTGGGTATTTTTCTGGCATAAAACTGATTTTACTTTGAGACAGCCTTATCTGAAGAATTATAAGATATATCCTATTTACAATATAGATAAAGGTGTGGAGATTTCGTTTTGAAGGCTTACGCTTTAAAGAAAATAGCCTTATTATTTCCGCTGCTTTTCGGTATAACCCTTATAACCTTCGTACTGACCAAGGCCCTTCCCGGTGATCCTGTTTACAGCATGGTAGGAGAAAGGGCAAGTCCGCAGGTTATTGAAAAGATACGGAAACAGATTGGCAGCGATAAGGGCGTCATCCGGCAGTATGTGGGTTACGCTTCACTTCTCTTAACCGGAGAGATGGGCAGGTCCTATTATTCCAACAGAAAAGTCATGGATGAGATAATCGCAAAATTTCCGAATACGCTGAAGCTTGCCGTTGGAGCTATGTGCATAGCTGTTCCTCTGGGTATATTCCTAGGGATGACGTCAGCAATCAACAGAAACCGCGCGCTGGACAGAATGATTTCCGTATTTTCCATAACGGGGCTGAGCATCCCTGTTTTCTGGAGCGGCCTTGTACTCATGCTCATCTTCAGCCTGAGGCTTAAATTATTGCCTCCGTCAGGCACGGGGGATATACGTTACCTGCTGCTGCCGGCAGTGACACTGTCATTGCCGGCATTGGCCTCTGTGGTAAGGGTTACCCGGGTTTCTGTTCTTGAAATTATAGAGATGCCTTTTATCAGGACCGCAAGGGCAAAAGGCATAAAAGAGAGAAGCGTTACAACTGTGCATATGTTGAAAAATGCGTTAATCCCTGTTATTACCGTCATTGGCCTTGAGTTTGGCAGCTATTTAAGCGGCGCTGTACTGACCGAAACCATTTTTGGATGGGACGGCATAGGCAGATTCATGATGGAAGGCATCACGAAGAGGGACTATCCGGTAATCATGGGGTGTATTATAGTGAGCACCGTGGTGTTTGTCCTTGTCAATCTTCTTGTCGATGTCATATATATATGTGTGGATCCGCGGGTGAGGGCAGATGGGACTGAACGGTAAGATAGCTTTAGCCCTGATTATGACAATACTCGCCTTATCCCTTCTCGCTCCCTATATCGTTTCTTATGACCCCGATGCTATAGATCTGGATAGCCTGAGACATCCTCCTTCGGAGAAACATCTTCTCGGCACCGACAATAAGGGGAGAGATATTCTGGCAAGGGTTCTTCACGGGGGGAAAATAACAATAAGCATAGCAGTTTTGGCAGCGCTGATATCCATGACAACGGGTCTTTTCATAGGCTTGATGTCAGGATATTTTGGCGGGAAACTGGACATGTTTTTTATGTCTGCAGTGGATTTAATTCTTGCCTTTCCTTCTCTATTGCTCGCTATAGGGGTTTCCGTTATCTTTCCTCCGGGAATTTATACCGTTATGATCGCGCTCTCCGCAGTCGGATGGGCTCCTTTCGCCCGTCTTATAAGAGGTCAGGTTATTGTGTTGAGAGAAGCTTCTTTTGTCGAGGCTGCAAGATCCATAGGCTGCAGCAATAAGAGGATATTGCTTGTGCATATTCTGCCGCAGTGCATTCCGCTTGCCTTTGTCATGACAGGGCTCAAGCTGGGTGGATATATTCTGACGGAAGCCGCTTTAAGCTTTCTGGGGCTCGGTCCTCAACCCCCTGCAGCGACATGGGGTTCGATGATCAGCGCCAACAGGGTATTTATCAGTTCGGCTCCCTGGATGGTTTTATCCCCCGGCATTCTTATTGCGATTACCGCTCTTTCCTTCAATATTTTAGGTGATGACTTAAGAGATAAACATGCTGTACAGAGACATGATAAAAGTCTGTAATTATATGATGCTGAAATTGAAGTTTGCCCCCGGCGCTAACGCAGTTTAAGTCGGTGCAGCAAAAGCCCTAAATATCTGTTTAAAAAGCTGTTCCGGGGGAGAAAAGGAAAAAGTGGTTTTTTTCTCGTGCCGATTTTTTCCAGAAGAAACTTTATGGAAGGGTTTTCTCCGTAGGAAAGACCTTTTCTTAGTGCTGACAGTGCTTCTTCTTTCTTCCCCGCATGCAGATATATTCTTCCCAGGTTAAGATAGTGAGCGGGGTAATCCGGTTCCTGAGAAAGGGCATCATTGCAAAGTTTCAATGCCTCACTGATTTGGCCTCTTTCCGTCGCAATGCAATAAGAGAAGTAGGAAAGCAATTTGGGTGTTTTTCCGATTGAATACGCTCTTTCGAAACAGGCGAGAGCGGCCAGCCTGTTGTTTTCATTCAGTAATGAAATTCCTTTATCTAGTAATTCAATGTACGCTTTTTCGTCATGCATATATAATTAAAAGTTCCAAAGGGCTCTTACGAAGCCTATTTATAATTTATCATATTGAGAGAAAAATAAGACTGTAAATTTACGATTGCAAATCAGTGCCGGAAAATCCGGAGTCTTCATCTCCGGAAAGATTATATATTTCTTCCTGAAAGATTTCAACTGACTCATTTCTTGCGGCGAGTTCATTAAACAGATATGGCTTTGTTGATGGAGGAAGAGAATTATCCGAATAGAGATCTCTCAGGTCGGTCGTCTTTAAGGTGGCTATGAATTTTGTAACAGAAGTCATCGGTGTATGATAATTTCTTGTCAATGCGTATCTTATTTTGTAACGCAATGACCATTTTGGATGGTCTGCCAGAATTTTTATCAGAAGAGGTTTGGAATCAGGCCTGTGTATCAGCTTGCAAAGATGGTCTTCAGTTAATAAGGGACTTTCCAGACAGGAATTGATTACTTTCGTATCCCCTTTTTCAAGGAGTGAGAAAATTATATTGAGACTTGATCTTTTGGCCAGCGCCACTTTTACTCCGGAAGGAAGTGCAGCTATTTTTTCTGCTATGGAATATTCCATTTTTTGTCTTACGGTGATTGGGATATTCCGGTCTTTGGTTAAATCTCCGAGATCGAATATCCTCAGGTACTTCAGCAATGAAAGGACAATTTTCTGCGGTGTCCCGGGATTTTTGCAAAGACTCAGTTTAAGACTATAGCTTCCCTTGTATCTCATATCGCTCGCGAGCATACCGAGAACCTCTGAGGGAGTTTTTTTCTGCTTTGCGATGAACACCGCCATTTCCTCGGTCAGACTTTTATTGAGAACTGCGTTCATGATAATATCAGGGCTGGAATCTCTGACGAGTTGCCATAACTCTTCACCTTCGGCAGTACGAGAGAGTCTTATTTTGTCATCATGCGTCAGCATACAGATATTTTAACGGAAATCTCTGAAATTTACCTTTGACAGGCACGGATGTGATGCCCCGGGTATTATGGCAGCAGGGAAGGGGATGCATAAAAAATGAAAAAAAAGAAAGCAAACGCTATTTAATGACTTTTTTAATATAAATCTCTTTTGCTATCTCAGGGTCGATGGCAACGGTTGTTTCGTCAATCTGCAGAACACAGGAAGGCTTTTTTTGAATCAGTTTTATGATACTTCCGGCTGATATTCCGATAGAATTTAACTTGGTTATTCTTGACGGCTCAGACGGAACGATAAACGTGATTTTTCCGGTTGCGCCTACTTCAAACTCCGGAAGTCGGGTAACTACCGGCGTGACCTCAATCTTTAATTTCTTGCAGCATTCTCCTCTTGGTATAGCTTTCCCATGTGGACAGGTCGGAGGATGCCCCAGAAAAGTACAGACGCTTTCCGTAAGCTCTTCGCTGAGGATGTGTTCCATTTTGCACGCATCATTGACTACAGAATCATCTGACATTTCAAACACATCACTGAAGAGCCTTTCAGCGAGACGCTGTCTCCTTATGAGTCCTCTTGCCGTCTTACGCCCTTTTTCGGTGAGCAATATCTCTTTTCCGGAAATACTTGCAAAGCCCTCATTGAGCAATGTTTCTACTATCAAAGTTGTGTCGGGATCGTCAGAACTTAAGGAGAAACGGTCAAGTTCGTTATGACCTTCTTCATCAAGCACCCACAGGAGTTCGAGCGCCTCATCTATTCTTTCTTTATCCGTAACCGTTCCCATGCGGTAGATTATATGTGAAAATTAAACTTTAGACAACAGAAAAACACAGCATTAAAACGGAAGAACGAGTTCCATGACTCTCTTGAAAGACTTTCTGTGAATGCGGCACGGTCCATGGAGCTGGATGAGATGCAGATGTTCTTCAGTGCAATACCCCTTATGTTTTTTGAAGTTGTATTCGGGATACAATGAATGATAGTGCAGCATCACCATGTCTCTTACATACTTCGCAATTATGGAAGCAGCCGCAACCGCCGCGCTTTTTGAATCTCCCTTTATGATCGAGAATTGTTTTACTTTTACAGAGGGCAGGGTAACCGCGTCTATGATGAGTGCATCGGGTGCACTACGAAGGTCATCGACCGCCTTTTTCATCGCCAGTCTGGTGGCCTGCAAAATATTTATCCTGTCTATTTCATCGTGATCTACGATACCGACGCCTACATCAAGGGAAAATGAGAGAACATCCCAAAAAAGGTGTGTTCTCTCCTGTTCAGGTATTTTCTTTGAATCACGAAGGCCCTCTATCCTGAGGTCCGGAGGCAGGACGACAGCTGCCGCAACAACAGGGCCTGCAACAGGCCCCCTTCCGGCTTCATCAATACCAGCGATGATTTCAAACCCTTTTCTCCGAAAGGAGTCATCATGCTGATAGATATCCATAACATGCGGTTATGCTGAGAATTCTTTCTCTTTTATTTTTGCGGCCTTTCCCTTTTTTGCCCTGATGTAATACAATTTGGCCCTTTTTACTGACCCTCTTTTTACAACCTCAATTTTGTTTATGCTCGGTGAATACACCGGGAATATTTTTTCAACACCGATGCCAAAAGAGATTTTACGCACCATGAAAGTTTCTCTGGCCCCGCTGCCTTTTCTCGCAATTACCACCCCCTGAAAAGGCTGAATCCTTTCCTTGTCACCCTCAACTACTTTTACATGTACTTTCACGGTGTCCCCGACATTAAAATCTACAAGTTCTTTCTTGAAACCCTCTTCAATTGCTCCTATCAAGTTCATTGCTATCCTCCTTTATTTCCTTTAAAAGTTCTTTGTCTTTAGCCGACAATGCGTATTTCTGCAGGAGGTCTGGCCGATTCTCCAACGTTGCTTTGATGGCCTGTTTTTTCCTCCACCTGGTTATTTCACTATGGTTGCCTGAAAGAAGCACTCCCGGAACCGACATCCCGTGGTAATGCTCCGGCCTCGTATAATGCGGATAATCAAGCAGTCCCCACGAAAAAGATTCCTCTTCTGTAGAATTAAAATCTCCGAGAACACCCGGTATCAGTCTGGCAACGGCATCTATTATAACTAAAGTAGGCAGTTCTCCGCCAGTCAATATGTAATCCCCAATGGAATATTCTTCATCTACCAAATAATCGCTTACGCGCTGGTCTATTGCTTCATAGCGGCCGCAAAAGAATATAATATCCCTGTTTTCCTGTGAAAGTTCATAAGCGGCGTCCTGATTGAATAAACGTCCACGCGGGGAAAGCATGATGACCTTTCTCTTTTCCTTTGCCGGCCATAACGAATCCACTATCCTGAAGAAGGGATCTGGCTTCATTACCATGCCTGCTCCACCGCCATACGGATAATCATCTACGGTCTTATGCTTATCAGTGGCATAGTCCCTTAAATTATGTATGTCGACTGAAAGTAAATTGCCTTGAATCGCCCTTTTTAGAATGCCGAAGCCGAGATACGTCTGCAACATCCCCGGGAAAATTGTTACTGCATGAAATTTCTTTGACATGGTTTATAGTAGCATAACACATAGGAAGTGATATGTTATTGCCGGAAGAAGATGTAAGAGCCCCATTTTTTTAAAAGATTTTAATCCAGTAATCCTTCGAGCACCTGTATAATAATTTTCCCCTCTTCAGGGTTTATTGTCTTGATGACATCGTGTATTGCCGGTATGAGGAATTCCTTTTCAGGTCCTTTGACAACATAGACATCGTTACTGCCTGTCGGGAATATGTCTGATATTATTCCTATGTTCTCCCCGGTTGTTGTGTAGACGGCAAGTCCTATAATCTGGTCATAAAAATATTCTTTCGCATGCAGCGAAGGCAACAGGCTGTTGTCTGCATTGATGATTGCCCCCCGATACTTCAATGCAGTTTCAGGGGTATCAATCCCATAAAAAGAGACGAGCGCATACTTATTCAATTTCTTCAGGGATTTGATTTTAACTGATTCTGAAATGCCTGAAGGCAATCTTAGTACAACTTTGCTATCGGAGGGGAGCGAACAAAAAATATCTATGAGGGGTACGGCCTTCAGATGACCTTTTACCCCCCATTCTTTTATGATTTTAGCTAAAGCGGTAAGATTCGAATGATTTAAAGAAATGTTCCTGTATTTTTCCTATTCGAGAATTTCAAGCACGCAGCGTTTTCCGATCTTTGTTCCTGAAGCGCTCAGTATGGTTCTCATGGCACGCGCCGTCTTGCCCTGCTTTCCGATAACTTTTCCAAGATCACTTGACGCTACTCTGAGTTCGTATACCGTAGTTTTTTCTCCGTCAATTTCATTTACGGCAACATCTTCTGGTTTGTCTACTAGAGCCTTTGCCATTCTCTCGACTAATTCTTTCATCGATATCTACCTCCGTGTGAAATATTGGCTGATTATAGTCCTGCCTTTTGCATCAGCTTCCTTGCTGTGTCAGTAGGTTGCGCTCCTTTGTCCAGCCATGATTTAGCTCTGTCCAAATCCAATTTAATTTCAGAAGGCTCTTTTAAAGGGTCATACGTTCCCAATATTTCGATAAACGGACCGTCCCTTCTCGTTTTTGAATCAGTGACAATTACCCTGTAAAATGGTTTCTTGTGAGAACCAAGTCTTGTTAGCCTAATCTTAACCAAGTAAATACCTCCTTTTAAGTATCCTAAATTTTAATATATTCAAGATTATAAAGTAAAGACGTTAAAAAGAGAAAAACTTCGGTAATTTCATGTTTTTCTTGCCTTTAAACATCTTGAGCATCTTTTTGAGTTCAACGTACTGTTTCACTACCTTGTTGACATCCGCAACTGTGGTCCCGCTGCCTAAAGCAATCCTTTTCCGGCGGCTGCCGTTCAGGATATTATGGTTAGATTTTTCTTTCTTTGTCATTGAATTGATTATGGCTTCAATCTTTACGAATTCTTTTTCATCAACGGTAACGTTTTTCATCTTGCTGAAGCCGGGGATCATTCCCAATATATTTTCCAGAGGTCCCATAGAGCGTATCTTTTTTAATTGTTCTCTGAGGTCATCGAACGTGAATGTATCTTCTAATATTCTCTTCTGCAGTAACTCAGCCTCTTTATTGTCGAATGATTTCTGGGCCTGTTCGATGAGGCTGAGCATATCACCCATTCCTAGTATCCTTGAGGCAACCCTTTCGGGATAAAAGGGATCGAGCATATCAATTTTTTCGCCGACGCCGATAAACTTAATCGGTTTTTCCGTGATGGACCTGATGGAGAGAGCGGCGCCGCCCCTCGCATCACCATCCATTTTCGTGAGGATAATTCCGTCGATGCCGATCTGGTTGTTAAATTGTCTGGCGATATTGACCGCGTCCTGTCCGGTCATAGCGTCCGCTACAAATAATGTCTCCTTTGGAGCAATACTGGTCTTTACTCTTTCCAGTTCCGTCATAAGAGATTCATCAATGTGGAGTCTTCCCGCGGTGTCAAGTATCAGGATATCATGTGCGTCAGTTCTTGCCTTTTTTACCGCTTCGGCAGCTAAGGCTGCGGGATCTTTTATTTCTCTGGAATAAAAAACATTCACCCCGATCTGCTTGCCGAGAGTGATCAGTTGATCGATAGCGGCAGGCCGCTGCAGGTCACATGCGACGAGCAAAGGCCTTCTTCCTTCTTTTTTGAAATGGAGTGCAA
>JAOUFP010000076.1 GCA_029858145.1 Nitrospirota bacterium
CACTCGATCATGTGGCCGCGAAGCTGAAGGAAATCAGGGCAGCCTCCGGTCCCGACGCTATCGGGGGGCTCTCATCAGCCCGCTGCACAAATGAAGAGAATTACGCCTTCCAGAAATTCATGAGGGCCGCCATAGGCACGAACAATGTAGACCACTGCGCCCGTCTTTGACACTCTCCCACCGTGGCCGGTCTGGCCAGCATCTTCGGCTCAGGGGCGATGACAAACTCGATCAGGGAGATCGAGGGCATGGAGGTCATCTTCATCATCGGATCAAACACCAAGGAGACCCACCCTGTAATCGCAAACAGGATGATAAAGGCCTGCAGAAAAGGCGCCAGGATAATTGTTGCTGATCCGAGGAAGATCCCGATGGTCAAGTTCGCGGACGTCTTCCTCAAAATGAAGCCCGGCACTGACATCGCCCTTCTGAACAGCATCTCGCACGTAATAGTCAAAGAAGATCTGCACAACAAGGAGTTTATCAGGACAACAACCAGCGGGTTTGAAGAATGGAAAAAGGTCATTGAAGAGTATTCCCCTGAAACCGCGGAAAAGATCACGGGAATCCCTAAGGACGATATAGTCAAAGCAGCCAGGCTCTACGGCGCTTCACGAAAAGCCGGAATTTTTTATACCATGGGGATAACCCAGCATACCTGCGGGACAGACAATGTCATTGCCGTGGCCAACCTGGCGACGCTTACAGGGAACATTGGAAGGGAATCGACGGGAGTGAATCCACTGCGCGGTCAGAACAATGTCCAGGGGGCGTCAGACGCTGCCTGCCTTCCAAACGTATATCCCGGCTACCAGAAGGTTGATGTCCCTGAAATACAGGCCAGATTTGAAAAGGCATGGGGGGTGCCGCTTTCCCCGCTGCCGGGACTCACCACCACCGAAATGATAAATTCCGCTGCCGAAGGAAAACTGAAAGCACTGTACATCATGGGAGAAAACCCTTTGATCACAGACCCGAACACGCATCACACGATAAAGGCGCTGGAACAGCTCGAACTCCTTGTGGTCCAGGACATTTTCCTGACCGAAACCGCCCGGTACGCTGACGTTGTCCTGCCCGCAGCGTGTTCCTTCGAAAAGGACGGCACCTTCACCAATACGGAGAGAAAAGTGCAGAGGGTCAGGAAGGCGGTAAGGCCGCCGGGAGAGGCGCGTGACGACCTCAGCATAATACAGGATATTTCGAAGCGTTTCGGGTATCCGATGGATTACGCTTCGCCGGAGAAGGTCCTTGAAGAGTTAGGTTCCGTCTGGCCGGCGCTTGGAGGCATTACCTTCCAGAGGATAGCAAAACAGGGGATCGCCTGGCCCTGTCCGTCTCCTGATCATCCGGGGACCCCTTATCTCTACAAGGACGGTTTCCCGAAAGGAAAGGTGCCGTTTGTGCCTGTTCTGTATGCTCCGCCGTCAGAGATTACCGATGATGAATACCCGTTTGTGCTCACTACCGGAAGAAACCTCTTCCAGTACCATTCAGGCTCGATGACCAGGAGGGTAGCCCCTATCGAGAGCCACGCTGGCACTCCCTATGTGGAGATGAATCCGGCGGATGCGAAAAGACTTGCTATTAAAGATGGTGAAACTGTCACGGTCAGGTCACGGAGGGGGGAGATCAAAATAGGTGCGAGAATTACGCCGAAAGTCTCTGAGGGGATAATCTTCATCCCGATGCACTATCAGGAGGCTGCCGCGAATATACTGACTAATGACGCGCTCGACCCGAAGGTGAAAATTCCGGAATTCAAGGTCTGCGCGGTGAATATCATCCCCAGGGAAAAAGAGGCTGCCGGACATTAAACAGGGTTCACAGCAGAATGCGTGAACAAACAGACGGCGGTCTGAAAATTTAATACAAAAAGAGCGTTTATACTTTTTTCCCGGCCGCCGGATGCCATGGCGCGAATTTCAGAAGAAGCAGCATGCCTGGAACCGCGACAAGAACACAGAATACAAAAAAACTCTCCCAGCCCATATGTTTTGCCATAAAACCCGTAGGGGCAGAGGCCAGAACCCTCGGAACTCCCATAAGGCTGCTCAGAAGAGCGTACTGGGTTGCGGTGAATCTTTTATTGGTAATGCTCCCCATAAATGCCGCATAGGCAGCGGTCCCCATGCCTGCCGTCAGGTTTTCGAACGCGATGACACCGGAGAGGACCGGCACATTGTAGCCGATATGCGCGAGAAAAGCGAACCCGGCAGTCGAAATTGCCTGAAGAAATCCGAAAATCCAGAGAGCCCGGTTTATCCCCATACGGAGCATAAGCACTCCGCCGATGAGGCTCCCCGCCAGTGTGGCCCAGAAACCGAAGATTTTTACGACTGCGCCGATTTCGGTTTTTGAAAACCCGATATCAAGATAGAATGGTGTGGTGATCGCGCTCGCCATGGTATCGCCGATCTTGTAGAGCAGAATGAAAGCGAGTATCAGCAGCGCGTTCTCGCGGCTGAAGTACTCCGCCAATGGTTCTAT
This sequence comes from Nitrospirota bacterium, assembly GCA_029858145.1. Lineage (GTDB taxonomy): Bacteria > Nitrospirota > Thermodesulfovibrionia > Thermodesulfovibrionales > UBA6898 > JAOUFP01. Next base: position 2,491 of record JAOUFP010000076.1, read on the forward strand.
CACCGCCTCTTTCATCGTCTTTGGCTTTCCTTCCGTAATCAGGGGTTCCGGCGTCAGCATTGTGGTGATGATCCCCGGCAGCAGGCAGGCTGCCATGATGCCATAGACCATCGTGAAGGGCAGGTGGTCCGCAAGAATAAGGCCGCCCCCCGAAGCCAGCAGCATTCCCACGCGGTACCCGTTGATATACAGCGAGGAACCCAGCCCCTGTTCCGCGTCGGCCAGATCTTCCCGCCGGTAGGCATCGACAACAATGTCTTGGGAAGCGCTGAAAAAGGTGACCAGGAGGGCCGCACATACCATCATCACCGGCTTCTGCCCGGGGTCGCTAAAACCCAACCCCGCGATCGAAAAAGCAAGGGCGAGCTGCGCGACCAGGAGCCACCCTCTTCTGCGCCCGAGGGATGATATCGTAAATCTGTCAAAAAATGGGGCCCAGAGGAACTTCAGGGTGTAGGGAATCCCGACCAGCGCCATCAGACCGATCATGGTCAGATCCACGCCCTCGTCTTTCATCCAGGCCTGCAGGACCGTTGAGGTCAGAAGCAGCGGCAGGCCGCAGGCAAACCCCATGAGAAAAGAAACGAACATGCGCCTGCTGAAGATCACCTTCAGCACGGAAGGTGTCCCTTTTGATTCATCTTATGCCGCATCGATAAAAGAGTTGTTTTTCCGAAAAGCATATAACAGTACACTATACCATTTTGCCGGAGGAGATGTGCCTTTTGAGGGTTGCAAAGTCAGATATATAAAGAATTGTCCATGAAGGGGAGGAACAAAAAAGCTAACCCCTGGGCCTCAGAATAATCAGCCCGGCTTTTTCCTCGATATACTCCTTAAGATCCTGGTCGATCACCTTCCTGTATCTCCTGTCCGATGAGGCATGCCTCAAAACGATTGATTCTTCATCTTTGATGACAATGCCTACATGCGAAACATCGAGGCCCTGCTTCGATGAATAGATGCCGGCATAGTCTCCGGGCTTCAACGCCTGCAAAACCGCGTCGTCGATCTTTTCAGATGGGATATAGTTGACAGAGCGATGATAAGGCCTGATCCCAGGCAGGTAAAACGTCCCGTCTTCCTTCAGGTTCAGCATCTTCACAGCGCTCTTATCCCTTCCCCCCCCTATCTGCGTCGTGACATCATCAACAAACGCAGGTTCATATTCAGCCCAGTCGGTAAAAAAGTGCTTCCGGCTTACATAGTCCACTTTACCGTTCCGGTATCTCACCTTCCGGAGATTCTCCAGGAAACGCTCAAAGGAGTCTGACAGGCTCATCGCCTCTATATAATCGATAAACGTGAAGCAGTCAACCTCCGAGAGGTTTATTACAAAGACCTCGGCAGTATCAATATCGCCGATCAATGTAGACTCCCTGTACCTGAGCCCAAGAAAAAAACCCGAAAGAAAGGCGATGCGCGGACCGGCATCCTCTATCCGGAATGCCTCATGCATGGTATTCTCCAGTTCACCTTCTGTCCATCCGCCTAAATCAACAAGCACAGTCCCCTCGTTCAAAAAAGTTCATGCTGTATAGACGGTAACAAAAGAGCGGTGAAATATCAAGAAGACTATGATGATTGAGGGGATATGCGTCCTGAAAGTTGGGGGATGCTGCCCGCATTTTATGGAGGGGATACGGGCAGCATCGAGGGATATAGTCACATTATACAACTAACCTTATAATTTCTTCCACAATTTTTTTTATATACATATCCCCTGTGATTATCCCCATCTCATCAGGGCGATCACAAAGACTATCAGGAACACAAAAAAAAGATTCAGGTAGGCGAAAAAGTAAAAAATCCTTTCATGAAAAGGAGTTAGAGAACTCTCACCCTTTGCCGTCACTTCCCCCACCTTTCTCATCGCGAGAATCTTCTCCTCTCCGTGAGGCGCGGTCTTCAGTAACTCGGAAAGATCGTTCCCTGCCGAATGTTTTCTCAGGTGGGATCCATCCTTCCAGAGCCTGCTGTCTGATACATCGTAAACAGTTCCTTTATAAGCTATAAAGGCGGGCCTCCCTTCCTTGCCGTCAAAGGCATGCAATTCCTCTATGGTGAAATCCTTCTTCTCTTCTCCTGCAAGCCTTTCCCTCTGCTCTTTCAGCTTCTTCCTTAATTTCGGCCCTATAAAAAATGTCACGATTACCGCTGTCGATGCCATTATGAGGAAAAGGATGATCTTTATGCCCAGGAGTATCCCGAAACGTGTCGTATAGAAAACTTCCCAGGATGGTATCCTCGCAAAGCTGAGGAGTGTGCCGGTCACCGCCATGACGACGATGGACATCCATCCAAGAACAAGTTCTCCCCTTGGGAGTCCCTTTGCAGCGTATGCGGGCTTCAGCAGGATATGAACATAGAGTATCGTTCCAAACCATGCGACTGCTGTCAGAAGATGAATATATCCTATAATAAAGCGTATTACTTTCTGCAGGCCGGCAAGGGGCTTGTAGAGTCCTTTTACCTTCATGTCAGCAACAAACTCTTCACCCGCCTTTGTCAGCGGCCCGCCGCCTATCGCCTGCATATGGCATCTCCTGCATTCGAACCCTGTCTGGCGAGCGTATTCTGTTGTTGCAAAAGCAGGTGAGGGGAGAACCGATAAAACAAAAAAGAGAAGGGGGATAGAGAGAAGGATTTTTTTCATAAAGATATCGTATCCCAAAGGGATGGCGGTTGCAACCGCCCTCCCGCACTTCTTCTCGGACCTTTTGAGGTGCCGGGCTCATCACAGGCACCGGCTCCCTGCCGAGCTTGAAGAAGTCTACTACGAACATCCGGACGCCATAGAGGAAACCGACCCCGGAAATCACCTTTAGTATCCAGAGACAGAAGTCTCCCTGATGTCAGCCGGCCATATGATTTATATCATGGTGATCATCACGGTTTTTGTATAACCTCTTGTCAAGAAACATTACCAATCCAATCAGTATGAGCAGGGAGTCATTGTATGGACAAAGCCTCAGAAAAGAAAAACATTCCCTTTACTGTTGAGCTATCGGATGATGACATCTATGAGGCGATGAAGGACATCCAGGGACACCTGGACATAACTCCGTCTGACCTGAAAGAGATATACGCATTCGCGTATCGTCATGCATTAAAGCGCATCACCGGGTCTGTCAGGGCGCTTGACATAATCGCCACGCTGGTATTCTCCGTACGAAAGGAAACTCCGCTTACGGAAGTGGCTGAACTCATGGCAAGAGAAAATATTTCGGGTGTCCCGGTTATCGATGAGAATGGCAAACCAGCCGGCATCATCTCCGAAAAGGACTTTCTCTCACATATGGGCGCCGGGGATAAAAGTCATTTCATGTCTGTTGTTGCGGAATGTCTCAAGGGCAAAGGCTGCGTGGCCATGTCTATCCGGCCGCGGAAGGCGGAAGACATCATGACATCTCCTGCGGTCACCGTGGGAGAGGATACCCCCGCAATAGAAATTGCGGGCATATTCGCCGAAAAAAATATCAACAGGGTCCCTGTTACCGGCAGGGAAGGGAAACTGACAGGGATTGTCTCACGGGCGGATATAGTGCGTGCATCTTTGATGAAAGGCTAATCATAACAATGAGAGGAAACAGCCGTTGAGAAATGCTTAAAGGTTATTTCAAAAAAATGCGGGGGATCACCAAGAGCCCGCCGGCGGTGAATCTTTCCGAAATCATCTGGTCATGGTGTGGGGCTTTCCTCGGCATCGCCGCTGTCGCGCTCATCAGCTACAAGGTTCTCGAAGGTAAAGGGCTTACCATGATCATAGGATCTTTCGGTGCTTCCGCCGTGCTCATCTACGGGGCCATAAAGAGCCCTCTGGCCCAGCCGAGAAACCTGCTGGGGGGACATTTTTTCTCAGCGATCATCGGAGTTACTTCCTATCAGTTGTTTCAGCCGCAAATATGGCTTGCCTCAGCATTCGCTGTCGCCACTGCCATCGCCTTTATGCATGCGACAAAGACCCTTCATCCTCCCGGCGGAGCCACTGCGTTAATCGCGGTCATCGGCGGAGAGAGCGTGCACAAACTCGGCTATTTGTATGCGATCATCCCCACAGCAGTCGGGGCATCCATCATGCTGGCGGTCGCGCTCATAGTGAACAACATCCCTAAGACCAGAAGGTATCCTGAATTCTGGTTATAATATATTCAGGATGAGTTGATGAACAAAATGATCGTGGAATCACTGAATATCGGCCTCCCCAAAAAAGAAATTTTTTCCGGGAAGGAAGTCATTACCGGAATCTGCAAAAAACCGGCATCCGGACCGCTGAAACTGAAGTTTTCAGGATTTGAGGGAGACGGGGTCGGCGACCTGAAGCACCACGGAGGGAGCGACAAAGCTGTCTGCGTCTACAGCCTTGATCATTATCCTTACTGGGAAGATACCCTTGGGATCGAGCTTCCCGCTGCCGCCTTCGGCGAGAACCTCACGGTTTCAAATTTAGATGAAGATGATATCTGCATCGGGGACATCTTTCAGCTCGGGACCGCACTCCTTCAGGTAAGTCAGCCGCGTCAGCCCTGCAGAACACTCGCAGCGCGCTACGGGAGGGATGACCTGATAAAGCTGGTGGTAGATTCCTACTATACAGGGTTTTATTTCAGAGTACTGGAGGAAGGGATAGTCGAAAAGGGGGAAGAACTTATCCTGGCGAAGCGAGATTCTTTACACATCAGCGTTTCATTCGCCAACCACGTCTACCATCACGACAGGAAGAACTGTAATGCAATCGAAAAGGTGCTTGCTGTCCCGGCTCTGTCGGCTTCATGGCAGAAGTCATATCGGGAGTTGAAACAAAAATGCATCCAAGCTGAAGGCCTATAGACATGATAACGCTCAGAATTTTCTCTGTGATTGCTGTTGTATTCGGACTTCTGACTTTAAAAGAAGGTGGATCAGTTATTTTTAATATGGGCTCTGCGCGTCAAGCTGCAGGTAATTTTGTTCCTTATGTGGTCTGGTTTAACTTCCTGAGCGGATTTTTCTATATTGCTGCCGGAACAGGTCTTTGGATGCAGAAAAGATGGGCCGTATCCATGTCTATCATCCTGCTGTTCAGCATAGCCATAACATATATATTCTTGGGGATACACATCTTAAACGCGGGCCCTTATGAAATGCGAACGGTATATGCCATGGCTCTGCGGACTTTTCTGTGGGGCATGATTTCCATAGTTTCTTACAAACAACTTCGTTTGCAGCCGGGATAGGGCAGGCACAGCACAGGGTTCATGGATTCTCCTGATCTTTGTCATTTCGCTTTTCAGTCTTCTTCTCAGCGTATACGGCTAAGACATCCCGTTCATCGCTGCCCTTCCACTGGATCAGTTTCACTCTCCCCAGCTTATCGCCACGACAGGACAGACATCTATCGCCTCCTGGCAGCTGCAGGTGTCACATTTCTCCGGCCCTATCACGTACGCCTTTTCGTCTTCTCTCAGTTCAAAGACCTCCGGACAGATATCAGCACATGAGCCGCACCCTATGCAAAGGTCATAATCCACAACTGGTTTTTTCACAGCTTGCCCTCCCCAAAAATGTGAAGTAATATCAGGAGTCCGGCATACCCCGGCTTTCGGAACTGTCCATCCAGCGCAGTGGAAATCAATGGGCATGCCCTGCTGTTCCGCCTTCAGCCGCCTTCCCATGAGCCGCGGGTTTTTCCGCAGCCATGTGCAGACGCTCCACATAATGCGTGAATTCCACATACGTCTCCACGAACTTTCTGCCTGCATCAACCGTATGGCCTGCATGTTTTCTTGCCTCCATGGTATTGTCAAAACGTTCGCGTATGCCCTCTGCCGCCGCATCGGCTACAAGCTTCACCAGACCGTCAACCGAACCGCTTTCCAGTGCCTTGTCTGCTGCGGCTACAGACTCCTCCACGGTCCCGGCTGCCTTAAGCCCGGTATAAGGCGCGCCTTCACCCGCCCTGTGGATACGGACAAGCGTCTCGAAGAAATACATATCAGCAAGCTCCCTTGCCTCCCTGCCCTGTTTTCTTACAATCAACGTCTTGTTGAATAGCTCCTCAATTTCCTTCTCGTCCGCCTTTCTCACCCATTTAAGGACAGGGGTTATATCGCCTGTCTCCAGTGCAGACTTTGCCGTCATTACGACAGGACCGTCAAGGGTGTCACAGTGCGCGCCCGATATCCCCTGCATGAGCATCCATAATCCTATAATTACCACTGCTGTCATTCCCATACTGATACCGTTCGCTGCTCTTTTCATTTCTTCCTCCTTCTTACGTACCAAAGCAACATGTTATGAGGACCTGACCAGTCCCTTACCTTAATTTACCTTCTGCTTCCTCCAATTGATATGATTATTGTCATGGCTATTGCGCACGCTTTCTGAACCTGACGGAACTTATGAGCATTACCACGGACGCCGGCAAAAGAAGTCATAAAGCCGGAGAGCAGGACCGGGGGGATAACAAGAACATACTTATGGTCTCATTCTTCATCCACCAGGCACGACTGATGCGGAAACACGATAAAGATACTATCCTTTTCCGAACGGACAGACAGGATACCTGCAGACCTCGCACTTCATGCATAGGCCGCCGTGGCCGAGTTCCGCAAGCTCCCTCCTCCCGATCTTTTCTCCCGCCAGCACCCGGGGGAGGACAAGGTCAAAAACCGTTGTCCTGGCATACATGCCGCAGGCGGGAATTCCAAGAACAGGGATATGGTGCACGGCCCCGGAATCCGCAACCGCTTTCCTTTGCCTCTTGCCCTTTGCCCCTTGCCTTTTTCCCAGATACGCTATCAGAAACATCGCTCCCGGCAGTACTGCAGAGCCATACGTTATATCCTCAGCGCCGAGGCTTCTTATCGCAAACCTCGTCACATCATCAGGGTCGACCGACATGCCCCCGGTAG
>JAOUFP010000484.1 GCA_029858145.1 Nitrospirota bacterium
TGCCCGGAATTTTTCTGTTTTTTTATAAGGATTCCCGACATGCTTCGCTTGCGGGGATGACAGTTGCGGGAGATTTCCTCTGACCACAATAATACCAGTCGTTTGTGAGGCACTACACCGGTATGAAGGCGGGATGACGAAGAAACACAATAACGCTAAGGTCCTTCTATTCCGGGGCGCACCAGTCGTCATCGCATTCGAGGGAGTGCTCCAGCCAGTCGTAGGCGGAAAGGATTCTTTTTTCAGCGTCCAATTGCTTCTGAGGCAGTCGGTACGGTTTGATTTTTTTTAGTTGTTCCAGGGCGGAGTTCCTGTCCGGAATGCAATCGAGGCCTGTCCCGATCACCTCTGCAGTTGCCGTATCGAGCACCTCGGCGTCTTCGCCGTTGGTCACGATCGTGAAAGGGACCTGGAACTCTTCTATAATTCTTGCCGACGCAAGTGCAGGACGTTCACGGGTAACTATAGAGCCGGGTCCATATCTGATCACGAGAAAACTTATTCCTTCCACTTTAACGACAAAGTCGACCATAGAGAGCACTTTTTTGCCATCAATAGTCATTTCCATCCGGCGTTTTACGTCAATGTCTTCCCTCGAATATCCTTTTATCTCTACAAGGTAGCGTGCCAGTTTCTGGCGATATCTCTCATCGTCGGTATCGGTAATTTCACGGCCGGTAATGAAGTCGGTGGTCTTTCCCAGTATTCTTTTATGCCCCATGGCAGTCTCTATTCAACCCTGACAACAATATCCCCGGAGATTCTACTGAGCAGTTTTTCTACAGCACTGTTTAAGGTATCTTCTGATTTTGATTCCGCGGTGACGATGATTTTATATTCGGGGTTCCCAAGAATTGGATAGGAGCCAAACGACACATCCCTGCTCTCACTGACGACGGTGTTCAGGATTTCAGCTATATCGGATTCCCTTGCATCGAGGAAAAGGCGCCTGAGATGGAAGGCAGGGGAGCGAAACCGTTCCTTTATCAGGGAAAATTTATTTCTGAGATACTCCGGAATGCCCGGGAAAATGAAGATGTTTCTGTATACAACCAGCGGAAAGCTCATGTTGCCGGGATCAATGATTTCCGCTCCTTCAGGCACTTCAGTCATTTTCAGTATCGCGTCATTCATCTGGCCGCTGTATTTTGAGCGAAAATAGTCTTCAAGCTGGGGGTGTCTTATCATACGCATGGCAAAGCCCTTTGCGATGCCTTCCATCGTAACGTCGTCATGCGTTGGGCCGACGCCTCCCGAGGTGAACACAAAGTCATATTGTTTTGAGAATGCTGAGGCCTCGCTTCCGATAATTTCGATATCGTCCGGTATGACCGAGATGCGCATCAAATCTATCCCCAGTTTCCTCAGTTCGGACGCGAGATAGAAAGAGTTGGAATCATTGACCTTGCCGGAGAGTATTTCGTTCCCTATTATGATGATTCCGGCGGTCCTGGTTGACGTATTCATAAAGATAATGTACCAGATATTGTCTTGATATGCCTTATAATTTCACCGCAGCAGGCAGCATACGTATACTGTAATGCTATCTCCCTGCCTCTTTTTGCAAGTCTTTCCCTGCCTGCGTCATCACGGATAAAGTGATCTATTGTCCTGTCCAGTTCCTCCCTGGTTTCATAGGTTGGAACACTGTTATCAAGGAGATCGTTCATCCCAAGCACCTGGTCGGAAACAATAAAGCCGCCGCTGGCCAGCACATCCAGTACCCTCGGGTTGATAAACCCCTCTCTCTTCATGTCATCGTGGTGGTCGTTGAGGACTATTTTTGATGCCGCGTAAAGCTCATTCAGTCTCGCATTTTCATAGTATTGGCCGCCATACCACTCATCAGGGATCAGGCCCTTCCAGCCCCAGCCCCAGATCTTCACCCGCCAGGGCGAATTCCCGAGGTCTCTTATGATCTTCCGCATTTTGTTCTGCCGCGTATTGCCGACAAAGACGATGTCATATTTTTTCTCGCAGTGAATCGGGGTCATATTCGTCGGCATCATCAGATAGTCGGCGTCGAATCCCCTCTCTTTCAATTTCCGGGTGAAGTGCCTCGATATGCAGTAGATCTTCCGGTATTGTTTCAGTATATCGGCATTTATCCAGTCGGGGTGGCTGTGGAGCCAGAGTATGTTGTAAGTATCTGAAGGAAGGTCCGGATGCGGTTCTCCAAAGAGGTGGAGCAGGATTTGAGGTGACCGGCTGTCGATGGGATAGCCTGCCCTGGAAAATTCCTTTATAAGATTT
>JAOUFP010000486.1 GCA_029858145.1 Nitrospirota bacterium
AAGGGATTCTGGATAGAACTGGGAGATGCCGACAATTCTCTCAAGAGCCAGATGAGGAGAGCGGACCGTTTGGCGTCAAAATACGTCTTTATCATCGGTGATGAGGAGCTTGATTCAGGCAGATTGAAATGGAAGAAGCTCTCCGATTCCTCGCAGGGTGAAATGTCGATGTTCGCGATATCCGATTTTCTCGATCAAAAATCCTTGTAATCCCGGAAAGGGTTATTCTTCGAGTGCTTTGCGGCTTGACGTGAGAATCAGCAGTTGTCAGGCCGTAATGTGCCGGATCAATAAATAATCTTCAGCGCGTCTTTTTCTACGGTAATTGTCGCGGGTGTGACGCCTATGTAGTCCCCGTCTATCTGGATGTGGGCGGAGCCGTGGACTTCCACGCTGTTTGATTTGAGGTAGATGATGTCTTTTTCCTTAAAGAGCGAGCCCGTGACCGTCCGGTAAACATACCTGATGAGGTCGGAGCGCTTCCTGCCCTGGAAGATACAGGTGTAGAGCACGGGGTCGGCGAGGTCCGCATCAGGAGTTATTTTGAAATTGCCTCCGTACCTGCTCGATTTGCCTGTTACCGAGGCAAAACCTGTAAATTCCTTTCCGTCGATATGATAAAAGAGCTGATTCGGGGCATAGTGGAGGAGGTTTTTCAATCCGCTCAGAATATAGGCTGCCTTGCCCGATTTTCTCTTGATTGCCGGATTGACCTCACTGACTGTCTTGCCGTCAAAGCCGATCCCTGCCATGAGACAGAAATAGCGGGAGTATGCGGAATCAGTATCCGAATTCAGTTCTATCCTGCCGAGACTGACCGCCCTCGGCGATTTTGAAATTGCCGCGGTCAATGCTGCGGTCATCTCTTCCGGTATGCCGAGTTCTTTTGCCAGAACATTGGTTGTGCCGAGCGGAAGCAGCGCCAAAGGGACATCCGATTTGACCATGCCGTTCATTACCTCATTGATTGTTCCGTCGCCGCCCGCTGCCACGATCGCGTAAGGCTTCTCTTTTACCGCTTCCTCTGCGAGATGTGTTGCGTCCCCGCTTTTTTCCGTCAGAAGCAGTTTTACATGAAAACCCTTTTCCTGCAGAAAGGCAGAGGCGGAATCGAACTTGTTTATGGAGGCGCTGCGCGCGGCCGGATTACTTATCAATACGATCGATGATTTCATCTAGTGTCCTTGTCCCGAAGCAGGGGGAAATCCTGTGTATGATCACCGGTGTTCTTTCGAGAAATTCCGTTGCGGAACCGATTTCTGCATCTTCTTCAAGAAAGAAGACCCTTCCGCCCTTTTTTTCTCCCCTGGTTTTCACATGGGGAATTCTAACATATCCGTATTTTTTTGAGGCTGCATATCCTGTTGTATATCCGGGGTCATCCGAGATGCAGAGTTCGGCGATGACCTGCCTGCAGGCAGCAACTTTTGAGGCGAGAGTTATCGCTTCCCGGACCGTGGGGATGTCAATGCCGTGTCTTTGAAGCTCGCGGGAAAGAATTTTTTGGGCCGCCCTGCTGATGCCGAGCCTTGACGCCCGGATGCCGCGCTGTCTGTCCGGCTCAACCCTCCTGCCTGAGCGGGCCAGCACGAGTGCTGCTCCGCGCATTGTGTCTGCGCTGTCTGTTATGCGTAATGCGGTCCTGATCGCCTTGCCGGAAATTCCTGAAGCTGTAAGCAGTTCCCGGATCAGGCTGACCGCCTCGACGGACGATCTGCATTTGATTGTTGCGAGCGGGAGACTCTCTATCGCCCGGGGCCTCTGCTTCAGTTCCTCCAGAGAAAGCACTATCCTGTCGGGCTTTCCTTTCGGATGCTTGAGCGCCCTCAGCGTATACTCCCGGATGATCTTTGCTATCTCTTTTTCCTCATAGATTCCTTCGGCTCCGGAAATGTGCATTTCAGCGGAGGCGATTTCATTCAGCAGAGTCTTTGTCCTCCGGCGTTTGGCCTTTTTTGACGCCCTCATCCGTATGTTCCACATGGGAGAGATTATACAACAGACGGGGTGGTTTACACAGGAGGCACAGAAGGTGATGATCCTGAAAATACGGTTGCTTTCTGAGCGTATGAATAACGCGGTATTTTTCATGGCGGGCAGTTGCAGACGTCGGTATATTAAATTGTAAGATACCGGGCAAAGGCGTACAGGCGGGCGAGCGGTAAAAACGGGATACCTCATGAAAACAGGCGGCAGCGTCTTACCCCGCGGCCTGTTCGACATATTTCTGCAGCATTCATTTGGTCGATCCG
>JAOUFP010000485.1 GCA_029858145.1 Nitrospirota bacterium
CACGTATACTTATCTACCTGTCCCCGGAAAAACTGGCTCCGGTTGGTCCCCTTTTCCCGGATAATTTCGGCCCGCCCGACGAAGCGCTCATCGTTTATCAGGAGGGCGCCTCCCTCACCGGAGATCATGTTCTTGGTCTCATGAAAGCTGACCGCACCGAGTTGGCCGAGGGTCCCGAGGGCCTTGCCCCGGTAATCTGCCATCAAACCCTGGGCGGCGTCTTCGATGACCAACAGGTCATGCCGGCGGGCAATGTCAAGGATAGCATCCATCTCGCAGCCCACTCCGGCATAATGCACAGGAACAATAGCCCGTGTCCTCTGTGTAATCGCTGCCTCGATCTGATTTTCATCCAGGTTCAGGGTATCCGCTCTTACATCTACGAACACAGGCACCCCTCCGCGCAAAACAAACGCGTTTGCGGTCGAGACAAAGGTGTAAGAGGGCATGATCACCTCATCCCCCGGCCGTATGTCGGCCAAAATTGCGGTCATCTCGAGTGCCGCTGTGCAGGAATGGGTCAGCAGTGCTTTCAGGCACCCGGTATGTTCCTCCAGCCAGGAATTGCACTTCCGGGTGAACTCTCCATCGCCGGCCAGCATTCCTTTATGGTGGGCCTGGCTGATGTTCCAGAGTTCCTTGCCGGTCATGTAGGGTTTGTTAAAGGGTATTTTCATTGCTGTTTCATTGGTTTTCTTGCAACCAGTAATAAGGAGCCCCCTGCCGGCAAGTTGACTCCCAGACGAATTAATAATCTCTCAAAATCCAGGATATGTTCAAAAATTGAGTTGAGAGTTCCATTCAACCTTAATTCTGTGAATACGTCAAAATCCTGATCGGATTTCTGTTTTTTATGACGCGATGCCATCATGAAGGGCAAGAGCAGCGTTACAAAGGAAGTCATTTTAACTATCTCAAAACCAGCTCTGACGACTTTTTCTTTTAACTCCTTCGCGCTGTAGCGACGCACGTGGCATGAAGCTTCGTCAGTTTTACTCCATAAAAATAAATGCTGTGGGACCGTAATGATAATTCCTCCCCCGTGTTTCAATGCTCGCCATATTTGTTTCAGCGCTAATTGGTCTTCATGAATATGCTCAAGAACATCGAACGCACCTATTACATCGAATTCCTGTTCAAAGGGAATTGAGCGAGCATCCATCTGAAACAACAATGCGTTTTGCATACGCTTTGAAGCAAACGAAACCCCGAGACTATAAATGTCACTGCCGAACAACAATAGATGCGGAAAAGCCTTCTCAATTGCCGCCAGCACAAAGCCTGTGCCGCATCCAATTTCAAAGAAATTCTCTGCTTGAGGAAAATACCGCTTCAATGTATAGAGGATAAGATCATTACGGGAGCGAAACCAGAAGTTTCCTGCTTCGAGCTTGGACAGTTCTCCAAAATAATCTGCGTCAAACCCCTCATTCATGCGAGCTAATCCAGGAGAAAAAGCAGGATGGTTTTCTATCATCTCCGGCTCAGAGCGGCAGCCGGGACATTGCCATCCAGCGCAATCGAAACTCAGCCCGCATAATGCACACACTTTCATGTCCGGCTTGCCTTAACAACGAAGGAAATAATAAGAATCAATCCGGGTGTGTTTGGGGAAGAGAACGCTTCACGTAAAGGAATGCCGCTATGGCCTGATTTCATTTCACTAACCCGTGATAAACATCCAGTGCGTTTCTGAATCTGAAGCCTAATGATGCATAAAGGTTAATGGCAGGAAGATTCGCTGCTGAAACGGAACTGATAAGCTCGCTGTGGCCATGATCAAACAGTTCTTTGCAGACAAGGCTCCAGAGATATTTTGCCAACCCCTTGCCCTGACTTTCCTTTCTGATGGCGTGCAGCACCAGTTTGTTGGCAGAAAATCCAATGAATCCCTCAAGGGCGGAGCGGTACAGCAGCGCATATACGCTGCCGGACCGGTAAAGTTCCTTCAGCCAATTGACATATCTCGCATCGGCCATTTTTTTATCAAGATTGAAATCCCTATGGAACCGCCCGTGGAAAAATACATTTTTACAAATAGCGGTCAGGTCATCAAGCGCGACGGTCCTGGATATCGCTGCCTCATCATTCTGAAAAAAAACAAAGTTCCCGCGTGAACAATACGGTTCGATAAGCGTATCACAGTAGTAAAAACCATAGGCATGCAAGAGTTTCTTGGAAGATAACGGGTCGACTTTCACCGTATAATGACCGGGCACCCGGACAACCTGCTCCATAATTTCGACCGAAAC
>JAOUFP010000466.1 GCA_029858145.1 Nitrospirota bacterium
CTGAAATTCTCCCTTTACCGGGATGCCGAGCTTTTCCGCCTGCTCTTCAAGAAAAGAACCGGTGCCTGCAGCACACGCCTTGTTCATCTCAAAATCAACGATCACCCCGTTTTTCAGGGATATAAACTTTGAATCCTGACCGCCGATCTCGAATATGGTGTCAACATCCCTGTCGATAAATGCCGCTGCCGTCGCCTGGGCGGTGATCTCGTTCTTGACGATGTCGGCGCCAATATAGTCGGCGATCATATACCTGCCAGAGCCTGTCGTGCCCACTCCTGCTATTTCTATCCTGTCGCCCACTTCCTGACAGATCTCTTCAAGCCCCTGCCTGACCGCCTCGATCGGTCTGCCGGCCGTCATGAGATAACGCTTTGCGATGACATTGCATGAATCGTCAATTACCGCGAGGTTTGTGCTGATGGAGCCGATATCTACTCCGAGAAAAGCTCTTAAAGGCCGTGACGCGTGAGGCGTAGCGGGTGATGAGACCACCCCCTCTGCAATCCCCCCCTTGCCAAGGGGGGGCCGGGCCGGTGCAGCCGCGACGCATAACACGTCACGGTCTTTCAGGTGTCTTTCTGAAAAACTGTCTTTTTCTGTTATAAGAGGACTGCAGCCTTTTTCAGACTTCTTGCTGGAATGTATGAAATCCTCAAGTCTTTGCAGGTCAAATGTCTTTCTCTGTCCGCTGTTTTTTGCCCTCTGCCCTCTGCCCTCTGCCCCACGCTTTTCTTCCCTGTCCTTCATCGCGGCGCCGATCGCGCCCATCAAGGCGAATTCCTCCGGGACAAAAAGATCATCGACCCCGAAGATTTCCTTGAAGGCCCGTATCATCCCCTTGTTTGCAGCGACGCCTCCCTGGAAAGAGACCGGGAAAGCCAGTTCCCTGCCCCGGGCGATGGAGCCCTTGAAATTCCTTGCGACAGCAAAACAGAGCCCTGCCACGATATCTTCAACCGGTGAGGCTATCTGCTGCAGATGGATCATGTCTGATTTCGCGAACACACTGCACCTTCCCGCGATCCTCGGAGGTTTCCGTGACTTCAGGCTCAGTTCGCTGAATTCCTCTATTGACAGTCTGAGACGTTCAGCCTGCTGGTCCAGAAAAGAGCCGGTGCCCGCGGCGCATACCGAATTCATATAAAAGTCCTTTGTGCTGTAAGAGTCGCCGCCGAGGATAATCAGTTTCGAATCTTCCCCACCGAGTTCTATGATCGTTCTGATATGGGGATAGAGCTTCCGTGTGGCGTACGCATAGGCAACCACCTCGTTCACAGGTGTTATGCCGAGGATTGAGCCTATCATTCTGCCTGCGGAACCGGTGAGAGAGAGAGACGGGTGGCATGTGCCGGTTGATGCGTCTTCATCTTTATACTCGTTACCCGTTACCCATAACTCTTCACGCGTTACGGTCTTCAGCATTTCAAGGGCTACAGGCAAAGCCCTCCCTTTATGCCTCTGATAAAGGCTGCTGAGAATGCTGCCTTTAGCATCGAGCACAACGAGCTTTACACTTACTGATCCGGCATCAAGACCAATATGTCCCATTAATATTTAATAGCAGAGGTTTTTTTAATTAAATTATATCACAGTTTTTTTTAATGAACAGTCCTATCAATGTATTTTGCCGCGGTCAACATTTTATGACATGATATCTCAGGTTCGGTGACATATTTTGTCAATTTTCCTTGACATCTGCGCCACTCCCGGCCTAAGCTGATATGGAAAATACTCAGCAATTTTAGAGTTAAACCTGATCTCAGGTGCTGGCACGGAAACTGCTTCTTTCTATCCCGGATGCCAAACAATATTAAGTTTGAGGAGGTGAACTTACAAGGTATCAGTCAGCATCTGGAAGAGTCGTATCATTAAACCGTGACCGGATATCCCGGCCACGAAAGCCAAAAGGAGGCAATCATTATGTACAAAGCAGTCAATAATCTGAAAGAGCAGAAGGGTTTTACCCTCATCGAACTCCTGATCGTTGTCGCGATCATCGGCATCCTCGCGGCGATCGCAATCCCGGGTTATCTCGGCATGCAGGAGAGGTCAAGGAAAGGCGCGGTAGTAAGGTCAGCGTCATCTGCAGAGCCGGATATACAGGGCTGGCTTAATTCTGCACTCAAGGGATTGGCAGGCGGCACCGGCCCGCAGGGTCAGCTTTTTGAAGTAGATACAGATGGAAATGGCCTGGTAAACACCTCCGATGCCAACAATTTTACTTTGGGGCAGGCGTTAAGTGGCGGCACATTGTGCACTTCGTACGTATTGGCAAAACAAACTTTGCAGGGAGAAATGTCGCCTTGGGCAGCAACTTCAGGCTCTTTATGGGTGGCAGGTGTACCAGCTCCAGGCAGGATTGCATGTTCCGACTCGGTTAATTCTGTTGCAATCGAAGCATGGGATGCTGGCAGTCAGGTAATACATAGGAAAGAGCTTTACTCCGATT
>JAOUFP010000487.1 GCA_029858145.1 Nitrospirota bacterium
GATAGCCAGTTGATCGTATTTCTCACATAGAGACAATTCAGCAGTCTACATGACGAATATCTATTTCATGAAGATTTCTTTCAGAAACTTTCGCAACTCCTCCCAGGACTTCCTGTCAGCTTCTTCGTTATAAGCGAGCGGGAGGTCGAATTTCTTTCCCAACTCATCGGCATCCGGGTTTGTAAAGCTGTGGACTGCTCCGGGATAGGCTAAGAAACGGAAGTCGGCCCCGGCGTTTTTCATCTCCCTCTTGAACGCATCGATCTGCTCGGGCGTAGTAAACTTGTCATCAGCGCCATGCAGAACGAGGATTTTTGCCTTGACAGCTCCCTGAGCAGCAGGTTTTACTGCTGAGAGACTTCCGTGAAAACTCGCGACTCCTTTGAGATCGATGCCCTGGCAAGCCATGTTGAGCACGATGCCTCCTCCAAAACAATATCCTATCGAGGCTATCCTGTCAGGATCTGCAGAGGGCTGTTTCTTCAGAAATTCCATTGCCGCCGTGAAACGGCTCTTTGCCGTGTCGAAGTTTTTTATCAGTTCGGATGAGAACTTTCCCGCATCATCAGGGTGCATCGCCTGTTTTCCGTCTCCGTACATGTCAACGGCAAGCGCGGTGTATCCCATTTCCGCGAGCATGCGGGCTCGCTTCCTGGCATATTCGTTGAGTCCCCACCACTCGTGGACCACGAGTACCCCCGGCCTCTTGCCCTTTATAGTGCCGTCATAGGCAAGGTAGCCCTTCATAACGACCCCATCTGCGGTGTACTGAACCTCCTTGCCCTCTATTATTTTGTCTGCCGAGGCAAAGCCGGTAGTCGGCAACAGTAATAACAGAGCCACAACAACCAATAGCCTTTTCATATTTTCCCCCTTGGTGTCCAAGACCTCTTCGTCCGATTATGATGCGGAGTCGAAATTCTTAGATAAAGTGTATCACCAACCCGGACCGCAAACAACTTCAGGGATCAGATTGCTGACGGCTGTTCATCGAAGCATTTATTCCCTGCAGATTTGCTTTATAATAGAGGATGTCATCAGGCGAAGATAAGGCATGGAAGATACTGAGAGGACTGCATCCCGAAGACGTATGCAAGAACGCGGCGGTCGAATACGACCATGCGACCGGAATGTATCTGTTGAAATCATTTGGTATGGATATATACGTTGATAAGCATAATGAGAGGATATACAGCGATGCGCCGGATGCTGATCTCCTTCTCGGGAGGCTGGGCTACTTTTCGATCCTTTCGATCCTTTTCTATCTGACCTCTGCGAAGGACATCCCGCTGTCGGGAAAGCTTCTGCAACCGGTCAATCTCAAGGGCGGCCATATCTTTTTCAGGGGGACTCATGTCCTTCCCCTCGAAAAGCTGGCTTCGAAATATGGCAATGATGCGGATGGATTTCTGAAGAGGGGGAGGGAACTGGGCGGCAAAGAGTTGAATTACGGCGATGCCGCTGTTCAGCTTTTCCCGTTTCCAAGGATACCCGTGGTGATCATCCTCTGGCGCGAGGACGAAGAATTCCCTCCCAGGATGGATATTCTTTTTGACAGTACCTGCGAGTTCCATCTTGCCCTGGATATTCTCTGGTCCATCGCCATGAAGAGCCTGCTGATCATGATGTGCTGAAAAGCCGGCCTCTTCCGCAGGGGCCGCAGGATTTTTAGTGAGGTGTGAGCTAGCTTGCTGAATTAAACAAGCTTGAAGCGCGATCCCGATATTAAGTATAATTGGCAGTCACGTTAAAAGCCTTCTCATCGCAGTTGAGAATTTTCCATGACGTTTCGATGTGAAAAACTGAGATTCTGTTATTGACCGTTTTAAAACCCTGTGAAGAATATACCATTGACTGAAAGGTGCGATACTAAAGAAAAATCTTCCACATGTCGCTCTCTGTGGAGATCTTTTGGCGACCAGACCAACCCTTTGCGGTGGGGTGGTGATCAATGGCCCTCTTTTGTGAACCTCCTGCAAGAAAGGGGGATAACGGTACACGAAGGAAGACCAGATGCCTCTGTCTTTATTTCTGACGCCGGTGGTCTTGCCCATGGCCTGCCCCACGGAGTGGTCAGGCCCTTTTGTGCCGAAGAGGTCGCGGAGGTGCTGAAGGCGGCCCAGACATATGAGGTTCCTGTGACGGTAAGGGGGGGAGGTCTTACGACAGAGGGTGAGTCCATAGCCTTCGGCGGGCTTCTTCTCGATATGAGTTCAATGAACAGGGTGCTGAGGGTGGACCCGGCAGAAA
>JAOUFP010000077.1 GCA_029858145.1 Nitrospirota bacterium
GACTGTTCCCCCTGTTTTGAGAGAGAGTGCAAAAAAAATAATCTGCGGTGCATGGGGATGATATTTTCGGAAGAGGTCTTTGAGGCGGTGCGACAGCGGGTGAACATCAAGAGGGCGGTCTTCTTTGACAGGGACGGGACTCTCTGCAGGGACCCCGGCTACCTGCGCAGGATGGAGGATTTTGAGGTATTGCCCGGGATCGGAAATCTCACGAAATTAAAGGAGAGAGGTTTTTCCCTCATAGGTGTTACGAACCAGTCAGGTATTGCGAGGGGGCTGGTAGAAGAGGATTTTGTGAAACAGGTCAACGCCATATTCCTCGACAGCTATGGTTTTGACGGCTTCTACTACTGTCCGCACCATCCCGATGAACACTGTTCCTGCAGAAAGCCCGAACCGGGTCTTCTCATGGATGCCAGAGTGGATTATAATATTGATCTGAAGAGATCGTTTGTTGTCGGCGACAAGGATATCGACATGCTTCTTGCAAAAGCCGCGGGCGCGACCGGCATCCTGGTAAAGACCGGCCAGGACCTTGTTTCGCAGTATGCCGGCTATACGGTCGAAAATATCCCGGAGGCTGTTGATCTTATTCTGCGCATGGAAGGCGCGGGAGAATGCAGGGAAGGATGATACAGAGATGAACGACGCAACTTTGAAGAAGAGACTCATGAATTGCAGGAAAATCCTTGTCGTCAAACCGAGTTCTCTTGGAGATATAGTCCACAGCCTGCCTTTTCTTAACTCGATCAAGGCCTGCTTTCCAAAGGCTGAGATTCACTGGGTGATCGCGAAGGGTCTGGAGGGGCTTCTGGAATGCCACCCGATGGTGGACAGGCTGATCGTCATCAATAAAGATATGTGGAAGAAGATCTCGAGAACCACGGCCACCCTAAAAGAGGTAAGGAATCTCCTGAAGGATATCCGCAATGAACGATATGACCTCGTTGTTGATCTTCAGGGTCTTCTCAGAAGCGGGATCATCACCATGGCGACGCGCGCCCCTGTGCGGATCGGTTTTTCCGAGGCGAGGGAGGGGAGCAGGCTTTTCTATAACGTTAAGGTGAAGGGCGGCAGGGATATCCATGCCGTCGAGCGATACATGAAGATAGCCGGAACGCTCGGCTGCGATGAAAAGAGCATACTCTTCCCTTTTTCCCTCTGCGACAGCGAGTTGCAGAGCATAGAAGGCATAAAAAGCGAACTGAAGGAGTACGCGGTGATCGTTCCCGGTGCGCGCTGGATTACAAAGATTTGGGAAGCCGAAAAATTCGGCAGGATCGCGTCACTTCTTCCGATGCAGTCGATAGTAATCGGAAGCAGGGGCGATACGCTGATAGCGGAAAGGGTCGTACGGGCTTCCGGCGGAAAGGCGATCTCCCTGGCGGGACGGACGAGCCTCAAGGAGTTGATTGAAGTGATGCGGCATGCGCGATTGGTGATCTCGAACGATTCGGGGCCGATGCATATCGCTGCCGGTTTTCAGGTCCCCGTCGTTGCGATTTTCGGGCCGACGAGTCCTGTGAGGACGGGGCCTTACGGAACTTCCAATATTGTGATAGAGAGCGATGCTGAATGTGCTCCCTGTTTCAGGAAAAAATGCAAAGATATGAGATGCATGCGAGGGATTTCCGCCGAAAGGGTATATGCAAGGATGAGCGATATACCGGGGATGAAGTGAGCTTGCGGGTTCAGTAGTATCCCGGCACATTTCATTGGGTGGGCTTTCCGGTTTTGAAGAGAGGAGCAATGTTTGAAGCTGGGTATTTTAGTGAATACCGACCGCCATCGTGATCATGTAACAGGCATTGTAAAGGCAGCTGTTTCCAGGGGGCACGAAGTGATAATTTTTTTTATGGATGATGGAGTAAGACTGCTGACTGATCCCGGCATTTCTGCGTTGCGCATGCTGCAGGGGGTACAGATGAGTTTCTGCAAAAACAGTACCCGGATGTTGGGCATTGCCACTGAAGGCGTTTCGGCTGAGATCACGGAAGGCAGCCAGTTTTATAACGCGGTCATGAATCACGATGCCGACAGGGTTATCGTTCTCTGAATTATACATCCGGGAAGGGAAATTGATCGGATATAAGTCCGGAGGTTTACAAATGAAAATCTTGCATATTCTGAATGACGGACCTGATAAACTGCCGGAGAGTATAATCAGCGTGCACGAGCGGGACAATGAAGTGAAGATTATAGACCTTTCAAAAAAAGACATATCCTATGACAGCATCGTTGACGATATCTTTACCAGTGATAAAGTTATATCCTGGTAAGGGCAGGATGAAGAGGGTTGCCGGAGGAGAGCACAAAGTTAATTCCGCATATAAGGCTGTCAGAACGCGCCATGGGTGAAAAAACGGGCTGGCTCAGGAATAACGGCTTCGTGATTTCACTTTTATTTTTTTCGCCTGCTCTCTATGCCGTATTATTTTTTGCGCGATCTGTCGACGACAACAGGACGACGAGCTGGCAGGATGTCTTTACCGTAGCTGACCCTGTAACCGTTTTAGTCCTCGTAATTATCTGTAGTGCTGCCGGCCTGGTGCTTTCGAAGCTGTCCCTGTCAGAGCGTTACCCTTCTTTTTTTCTTTTCGTCTCTTCGTTCGCGATTTCGGCAATTTTCTGGAGTGAACCCGAGGTTATCGTTGATGCCTCCCGTTACTTTGCACAGGCAAAGTACCTTGAACTGTATGGAGCCGGATTTTTTGTCAGGGAATGGGGAAGGACTATTTTTACATGGACTGACCTGCCTGTGGTGCCTTTTTTTTACGGTCTGATTTTTAGGATTTTCGGAGAGAACAGGCTGTTTATTCAGATATTCACGACACTGCTGTTTTCGCTTTCAACCGTGCTGGTTTATTGGACAGGGAAAAAGCTCTTCGATGCGGACTCCGGTTTTTACGCCGGAGTGCTCTTCCTCGGCATTCCGTATCTTTACTCACAGGTCCCTCTCATGCTGGTTGACGTGCCCTCCATGTTTTTTCTCCTCCTCGCCCTATACTCTTTTATCCATGCCCTGGAGAAAGGCACGGCGCTGAGAATAGCATTTTCTGCCATAGCCATTACGCTTGCATTTTATTCGAAATATTCAATGTGGATGATGCTTTCGGTTTTAATCGTCATTTCCTTTGCCTTCCGCAATGCTCTTCCGGGCATGAAAACATCCGACTATCGAGCGCGGGTTTCTGCCATATTCCTTGCATCTGCATTGCTGTCGGGAGCGGTGTTTATTTACAAGTTTGATTCCCTCTCTGAGCAGATCGGGCTGTTGTTGTCGTATCAAAAACCCGGTCTTCGCAGATGGGGAGAGAGTTTTGTCTCGACATTCTTTTTTCAAGTGCACCCTGTGATCACTTTCGCTGCCATTTATTCTGCTTACGCGGCATGGAAAAAAAAGGATGTCAGGTATCTCTGCGTGCTCTGGCTTGTCTTCCTTGTAATATTTTTTCAGATCAGGCGCATTCGTTATATCATCATGGTTTTCCCGATGCTGGCCTTAATGGCGTCTTATGGACTTCAGCGAATCAGGCAGAGGGAGATCATAAGGGCAATCGCTTTCTCCGTCGCGGCGTATTCATTTGCTGTGGGGGTATTCGCCTATCTGCCGTTCCTTCAGAAAAACAGCGCGGCGAATTTCATGAATGCGGGAAAGTATCTTGACGCACTGGAGATAAGGGGGGCAGAGGTCTTTACTGCTGCCCCGG
Organism: Nitrospirota bacterium; assembly: GCA_029858145.1. Classification (GTDB taxonomy): domain Bacteria; phylum Nitrospirota; class Thermodesulfovibrionia; order Thermodesulfovibrionales; family UBA6898; genus JAOUFP01. The sequence goes on from JAOUFP010000077.1 coordinate 3,711, forward strand.
AAAACTCGCACGTTAATCCCGCGGTTTCTGTCCCGATTCTCGATCTCTTCACGAGAAAACAGATCGTTTATACCTATGACCTGAAAACGCCGGTTTCTGCGGGGAAGATAGAAAAGTCGCCGCTCAGATTCACCTGGGAATATAAGAATCCCCCGTATTATGAGATGTCTGAAAAGACAAAAAAAAGCAGCGCGGCAGTTGTGATAGTCTCTGACGGGCCACCGGGGGAACTTTCACCGGAAATCAGGCAGATGATTGCAGAGTTAAATGAAACAGAAACCTTTGATATTAGAGACGAAATATATGAATATCAGCCCGTGGTAACGGTGCATTATCGGAGCGATGATGAACACTAATCATCGTTGACAAAACAAAGTGTCTATGATACTTTAAGTAAAAAAAACGAGGGGGTCACAAATGGAAACTGCAGCGGAAAGTATATCTTTAGGCTTCATAATTTCCGGTCTGGTTGTAGGAGCATTATTCGGTTTCATTCTCCAGCGGGGCAGGTTTTGCATGAACAGTGCTTTCAGGGATACGATATTCATCAAGGATTTTACCGTATTCCGGGCATATCTGATTGCCCTCGTCATCATGATTGTTGGTGCCAACCTTCTGAATGATATGGGGATTATTCATCTCAAAGCTCAGTCATTCTATCCTCTTGCAAATATCATCGGTGGTTATCTCTTCGGTCTCGGAATGGTCCTTGCCGGCGGCTGCGGCAGCGGTATTATCTACAGGGTAGGGGAGGGCCAGCTTGCGTCATGGTTTGCGGTGTTGGGGTTCTTTCTTGGAATCGGTGCAACAACCAACGGGGTATTGAGGCCTTTATATGATGCGTTAAGAAGTGTCAGCGTAGGCGAGCCGAGTATGACACTCCCCGGACTTTTCAGCGATGATCCAATGGTGAAATGGGCCATAATCGCGGTTATGAGCGTGGTATTCCTTGCGCTCACTCTTCCGAGCAAACCGTTCGCGTTGACAAAGTCAAAGGGTTTTTACTGGTCTGTAACGGGAGTGCTTGTTGGCGTCATGGGTGTTGTGGCATTCTGGGCGTCTGAATTTTGGGGTTCTCCCGGCTTTGCGAGAGGACTTAACTTTACGACTCCAACCGGTGAACTTTTCTTTACCATCCTGACGGGAGACGCGAAATCGAGATTTTTCCCTATGTACAGCATCGGCAATTACCAGATAACATGGGCTTCCGTATACATCATAGGTGTTCCGATCGGTGCCGCGATCAGCGCTAAGATATTAAAAGAGTTCATATGGAAGACTCCGCGTGATCCAAAGGAGCTTCTGACAGTCCTTGGAGGAAGTTTTCTGATGGGCTTCGGCGCTGTTGCCGGCGGCGGCTGTAACGTCGGTCAGGCCCTGACCGGCTTTGCTTCTCTCTCGGTTGCAAGTATTGTTGCTACGGTTGCAATTATCCTGGGAAACTGGACGATGGTCTATTTCAAATTCATCAAGCCGATGAGCGACATGGAATAACAGTCCTTTTTTAGAAAAATAAATTAACCCGGGGGAGAGATGGATGCATCCTCCGGGTTTTTTTATGAAAAAGTCGGGGAAAAAAACGCGCGCAGTTCATCAGGGAGTGAGAAGTGTCAACTGGAAATATTCTGGGACTACAGGTAAATTAAAGAGTGATAATCGACGCAAGGGAAATAGAGTTGAAGGTGCTTTTTGTAAGGCTCAGGGAGTTGATGAGGTCCCGTTGCGGTCAGGATATTGCGGTTGATATATTGGTAGAAAGCTATAGTGATTCCAGAAAAGTAACTGCCTTTGCCTCCATGTCCGGATGTCAAACAAGTACCGAAAAGAAAGCTGAATACTATATTGTTCATGTTTCAGGAAATGCCTGCTGTGTCTGATTTGAACGAGAGTAAAGGGGTTTATGCGTAAAGCGGCTGACGTGCAAAATACAGCGGTCATTCTGGGAGGCGGGCTCACAGGCCTCTCTGCCGGCTATGTGCTGAGCAGTGCGGGAATCAGCGTGAAGGTTTTTGAACGCGATTCAGTTGTCGGTGGGCTTTCGAAGACGATTGTAAAAGATGGATTCAGGTTCGATCTGGGCGGCCACAGGTTTTTCACGAAAGATGCCAGAATAGACGGATTTGTCAGAACGCTGATGAAGGAAGAACTGCTTTCCGTTAACCGTACGAGCAAGATCTACATGAGAAACAATTTTTTTGACTATCCCCTTAAGCCGTTTAACGCGATGTTCGGCCTCGGCATTTTGACTACGTTTAAGATAATGGGCGATTACGGAACCGAAAAGTTAAGGAGATTGCTCAGAGAGAACGAATGCGTTTCTCTTGAAGACTGGGTGGTAAACAATTTCGGCCGTACGATGTTTAATATTTATTTCAAACAGTACAGCGAGAAGGTCTGGGGGATTGACTGCAAACGCATCAGCGCGGAGTGGGTGGCCCAGCGCATCAAGGGACTGTCGCTCGCGAAAGCATTGAAGAACGCCTTCTTCAAGTTTACTGGAAAGGATATTCCCACACTTACTGACAAATTCGTTTATCCTTCACTGGGGATAGGGCGCATCTCTGACAGACTCAAAGACGAAATAGATAAGAAGAATGCGGTTTATACAGATGCAGGTGTGGAGTCCGTTAACCATTCTGATTTCTGTATAGACAGCGTCGTTGTGAAGGACCGGAAAGGCACCCGTATTGTCCACGGGACAGAATTTATATCAAGTATGCCTGCAACGAAACTGGTCAGTTTACTGAATCCCGCCCCTCCCGAGGATATTCTCGATGCTGCAGCGAAGCTCAGGTTCAGGGATTTAGTGGTTGTTGCGATAATGGTCGACAGGAGAAGGGTAACCGACCAGACATGGATATACATACCGGAGAAGAATATCCCCTTCGGCAGGATCCATGAACCAACAAACTGGAGTGACAAAATGGCTCCCGAAGGCAAAACCCTGATGGTAATGGAATTCTTCAGCTTTAAAGGTGATTCCGTCTGGAACGAAACCGATGAGAGGCTCCAGGATATTACAATAGAGAACCTCGAAAAGCTTGGATTCATAAAGAGAAGCGAAGTAATCGACGGCATGGTAGTGAGGGTCCCCAAAGCATATCCACTCTTCGAAGTCGGCTATAAGGAACTCTGCAAAAAGGTCTACGATTATCTGGCCCTGTTCAGCAATCTGCATGTTGCGGGAAGGACTGGGATGTTCCGGTACTATAATATGGACCATGCAATTGAATCGGGGCTGGATACCGCTGAACGGATCATACAAAAAAACAATTCTTTTGCCGGAGACAGCGACGAAGAGCTGGCATGGGCAGGCGCAGAAAAATGCGAGCCGCGCTTGTAATTCCCTCCTGGGTTCCCGAAGACATATTTTCCTCAAAGACGGCAAGTTCGCAGATTAATTACTGGCAGCCTCTCGGCACTCTTTACGTCGCCGCAGTATTGCAGCAGGCCGGGCATGAAGTCAGATTTTTTAACGGTGCCTTTCTTTCTCACGAAGAGGTTCTGTCTCAGGTAAAACAATTCGAGCCTGCCTTTATCGGTATTTATTCGACTACGTTCGGCTGGAAAAAGGCAAAGAAGACAGCTGAAGATTTCAGGGATATCTTCGGTCAGAAGGTCTTTATCTGTGCCGGCGGCCCTTATCCTGTCGCTATGCAGGAGGAATGTCTTGCTGACGCGGGGAGATCCTTTGACGCTATTGTCTATGGGGAAGGGGAATTCTCCTCGCTGGAAATCATCGGGAAACTTGAGAGCGGGAAAGGCCTTCAGGGGGTCAGGGGAGTAGTTTACCGGGATGGGGAGAGGATCATAAAGAATCCTGCGAGGCCTCTGATCGATGACCTCGATTCTTTGCCATTCCCTGCGCGGGAACTTCTCGGCGATTCGAATAAATATATCCCCCCTCCGGCCACGTATAAAAGAAAGCCGGTTGCCGTACTGATGACGTCGAGAGGCTGCAACAGAAGATGCATCTATTGCTTTCAGATTGATAAGGAGAGAAAGAGCGGCATTCGTTACCGGAGTGTCGGGAATGTACTGGATGAGATTGAGCACTGCATCCGTCAGGGATACCGTGAAATAAAGTTCATTGATGATACCCTTGCCGCTGATTATGACCGGGCGATGCGGCTGGCGAAGGAGATAAAAGCGAGAAAGCTCGATTTTACCTGGTTTGCCTCTGCCTGCGTCAATCAGGTGGATAAGCCGCTGCTGAAGGCGTTCAGGGACGCGGGTTGCTGGGCGATACTCTTCGGCGCTGAAAGCGGGGTGCAGAAAAATCTGAATACGATACGAAAAGGCACGACACTGGACCAGATCAGAAAGGCGGTCAGGGCCGCGCAGGAGGTCGGGCTCAGGGTCAATACGCCCTTTCTGTTCGGCATTCCCGGGGAGACCTTTGAAGAAGGCCTCCGGACGATTGATTTTGCCATAGACCTCAATCCCGACATGGCGAACTTTCACGCGATCACCCCGTTCCCCGGGACCTATCTGTATGACAACCTCGAAAAATACGGCACGATTTCCGACGAGCTCACTGATTTTACCTACCAGGGGGCCGCGTTCATTCCCTATACCATGACCAGGGAAGAGATAGTGGAGCTTCGCCAGATAGCGTTTAAGCGGTTTTACTCAAGACCTTCCTTTATTCTGAAGAAGCTCCTTGAATTACGGAGCCCCCATGATGTTTCCGTGGCATTCAAAAGCCTGCGGAGCCTCTTCTGGTTATGGACAAAAACCGGTCTGTTCAGGAAGAAAGGCGGCGAGCCTTCTGCATTTGATTCATGATTTTGTTAAACCTTCATATCTGTCCAAAATAGAAATGTTAGAGAACAGAATGCCTCATGTCTTTGGCATAACCCCCCCGCCTGCGGCACCTGTCTCTTAATCCCACCCGTTCTCCCCTTAAGTTAAGGGGAGGTGAAGGAGGGGTTATTACGTCGAAGTTGTGATGGAAAAGAGTGATTCCTGTATGTGTTCTTCATGACAGACAGGGCATCTTCCGGGTGTTTTGAGCTTCTCCCGCTTCGCAAATATGAAACCGCATTTAAGGCATTCGGCCGGTTTCACGTGGAGATGATGTCCTGCCTTAATGAGCGATTTCTGGACATGTTCGAGATGACCGTAAACTTCCTTCTCCGGTATCCTTACCTCCGCGGAAATGTCTTTTGCAGAAAGCGCCGCGTTTTCCTCCAGCAATGAAATGATCTCCTGCCGGATTGTGCCTGTTCTTTCCGGCGGCACTACAGGTTCTTTCGCTTTTTTCTTCACATGTTCCTCTCAGGTGTAACATTAAAGTTAACTTTATGTTAATTATTATAACTAGTATATATTACTACCATTTATCATGATGAATTTTCGAGTCATTATAGCGGTCAGGCCTCGGCGGCTTTGATTCAGAAGGATAACCGACCGGTACCAGGGAAAAAGGTATTACATGCTCAGGCATGCCGAGGAGCTTTCGGAGTCCGGCGACCCTGTCTTCCCTCGGATATATGCCCAGCCAGACTCCCCCCAGTCCTTTCGCGTGCACTGCAAGCAGAAGATTTTCTGTGGCAGCGGAGCAGTCCTGTACCCAGTAGCCGATATGTTTTTCGAGCTTTG
>JAOUFP010000078.1 GCA_029858145.1 Nitrospirota bacterium
ACAGGTGCCTGCTTCGGTGGTGCAGGAATTTTTCGGCCGAAAGCGCGGCAACAGCTCCGTTGGCCACTGCAGTGACCACCTGCCGCACCTCGGTGCAGGTGACATCGCCTGCCGCGAAAACTCCCTGTGCCGGCGTCTCCATCATCCGGTTGCTCTCGATGCATTCTGCTTCGGTAAGGGGCATCGCCCCGAAGAGAAAATCCACGATCGGTTTGCTGCCGTACATATAGACAAATACCCCGGAGAGGGGGAGTTCAGTGACCTTCTTCTCCTGGTCCATGATCTTTATCTTTTCGACCGTCTCGCTGCCTTCAATAGCGGTTACGACAGTCCCCTTCAGGACCTTGAGGTTCGGCGTTTCCAGGGCAGGGTGGTGTTCGACCTTCAGTTCTTTGGAGGGAGATATCAGATAGACCGTCTCCGCGAACTTGGTCAGGTACCCCGCCTCCTTCACTGCTTCCTCTGAATTGCCGATGACGCAGACATCCCTGCCCTTATAAAAAGCCGCGTCGCAGACAGCGCAGTAACTGACGCCCCTGCCCAGGAATTCAGCTTCACCCTTTATCGTCGGTTTTCTGCCCATCGAGCCGGTGGCGATAATGATGCTTTTCCCCTTGTAGGCGGTCTCCATGGTATAGACCTCTTTTATCTCGGAGTCAACCTTTACGCCCACGACCTGCGCGGTAACATGCTCGGCGCCGAAGTTAAGGGCCTGCTGTCTGAAGATATCGAGGAGCTCCTTCCCGGATATGGGACCCAATACGCCGGGATAATTCTCTATATGGCTCGTATATGCGAGCGCCCCTGCGGTGGAGGATTTGTCAAGCACGATCGTCTTCAGTTTTGCCCGTGCGGCGTATTGCGCGGCAGCCAGGCCCGCCGGACCGCCGCCTATGATCACAACGTCATAGATGTTGTCATTGTCTGTCATGCACCCTCCTCAAAAGTTCTCAATATGTTATAACAGGTGTCCCTCTGTGCCGGAATAAATCCTGCGGACCTGATCGCGTTGATGATCTCCTGCTTCGAGGTCCTGAAGCTTACTCCTGTCGATGCCACGACGTTCTCCTCGATCATCGTCGAGCCGAAGTCATTCGCCCCGAATCTCAGCGCCACCTGTGCGAGTTTCAGACCCTGCGTCACCCAGGATGCCTGTATATTATCTATGTTGTCGAGGTAAATCCTCGATAACGCCAGTACCTTCAGGTATTCTACCGCGGTGACCGGGTTTTGAACTTTGAACTTTGATCTTTGATCTTTTTTGTTTCTTGCCCTTTGCCCTTTGCCCTTTGCCCCCAACTCCGTATTCCCTGACTGGAAGGACCAGGGGATGAAGGCGGTGAAGCCGCCTGTCCTGTCCTGAAGCTCCCTGACCGCATCGAGATGGGTGATGATGTCTTCGGCGCTCTCGACGCTCCCGAACATCATCGTGGCGGTGGTTCTCATGCCGAGCCTGTGGGCCGTCTCCATCACTTTGAGCCAGCGGGAGGATTTTATCTTCCTCGGACTCAGGATCTCTCTTACCCGGTCGGAGAGGATCTCAGCCCCCCCGCCGGGGACCGAATCGAGCCCTGCGCCTTTCAGAATACGCAGCGCCTCACGTATCGTCAGGTCGGACGAATCGGCGATATAGCATATCTCCGGAGGCGAGAAACCATGGATGTTTATCTCGAACCGCGCCTTGATGGATTTCAGGAGGTCGACGTAATAGTCTATATCGAGTGACGGATGGAGCCCCCCCTGTATCAGTATCTGAGTGCCTCCGAGGTCGAGCGTCTCTTCTATCTTTTGAAAAAGCGTCTCTTTATCGAGAATGTAGGCGTCCCGGGCGTCTTCATCCCGCCAGAACGCGCAGAAGGTGCATTTGTTGATGCAGACATTCGTGTAGTTGATGTTCCTGTCCACCACGAACGAAACGATCCCTTCGGGATGGAGCTGTTTTCTCATGTTGTCTGCTGTCATGCCGAGATCGAGAAGGTCGGCGCTCCTGAGCATCGCCAGCGCCTCTTTTTTGGTTATACGGTCCGACGTCGGGATGCACGGCCGGGTTCTTTTTTTAACAGTATGCTTTTTCTGCCTCGTCTTTTTCACTGTGCCCTTCTCACTTTCCTGTAGAAGGAATCCCGCTCGACCGGTATCCTGCCTGCCTTTATAATCAGGTCGCTCAGCTGTTCTGCTGTGAGCTGTTCGCCGGTCAACGCGCCTGCCGAGTGGGTGATCTTTTCCTCGATGATTGTACCGTCAATGTCGTCTGCGCCGAACTTCAGCGCAAGCTGCGAGATCTTTTCGCCAAGCATCACCCAGTAGGCCTTGATATGCTGGAAATTGTCGAGGTAGAGCCGGCTGATCGCGATCGTCTTGAGGTCGTCGATCCCCGAAGTGTAACTTCCCTGTATATCGGTATTCTTCGGGTGATAGGCGAGGGGGATGAACGCCTGGAACCCGCCTGTTCTGTCCTGAAGCCTTCTCAATTTCATCATGTGGTCCACCCGGTCTTCGTATGATTCGATATGGCCGTAGAGCATTGTGGCGTTTGTCCTGAGCCCGACCTTGTGGGCCGCGGCCATCACTGCAAGCCATCTCTCCCCTGATATCTTTTCAGGGCAGAGCCTGTTCCTGATCCCGGGTGCGAATATCTCGGCGCCTCCCCCCGGCATCGAGCCGAGGCCACGGCGCTTCAGTGACGTGAGCGTTTCTTCGAGGCTGAGGCCGCTGATCTTCGAGAAATAGTCGATCTCGACCGCGGTGAACGCCTTTATATGAAGCTTCGGGAAATTCTTTTTAATGGTCGAGACGAGTTCGAGGTAATAGGTGAAGGGCCACTCCGGGTGAAGGCCGCCGACGATATGGACCTCACTGAAGGGGATCTTTGATTTTGCCCTTCCTTGTTTGAGCTTCTTTATGATTTCGGCGATTGTCAGTTCGTATGCGCCATCCTGCCCAATTGACCTGCTGAAGGCGCAGAACCTGCAGCGGTTGACGCAGATGTTTGTGGGGTTGATATGCCGGTTTCTGACGAAATATGCCTTTTTCCCGTTTTTCTCCTCCGCAACATACGAGGCGAGCGAGGCGAGGGGGAAGAGGTCATTGCTTTGAAAAAGCTTTAGCGCGTCGGCTTCAGTGAGTCGTTTCCCGCTGAGGACTTTGTTCCGGATTTTATCGAGCATGGATAATTATAAATCAAAGGGAGGAGAAAGGCCAAATAAGTGAAGAGTGCTTATTCACTCTATGTCCTCATGCCCGCGAAAACCGGAATCCACCCCTTGTGTTCCCCTTGCTTGAGGGAACACAAGGGGTGGCTGTATTTCCACAGCACCTCGCATCCGCAGCAGGGCAGGCTTCGGAGTTAAAGCTAAAAAGATGTTCAGCCAATAGAAAATTTCGGATCGTACTTTCGCCTACTCCAAAGGCGTCCCATCTCTGAGGTCCTCGTAATACTGCCTGAGGTCAGGCAGTTTTTTGGCTGACATTATCTTCATCCCGCTTCTGGGGTGCTCGTTCAGGATGCCGGTAATCATATACGGAATATGGTAACCCCACTCCACCTTCGCCTTCATGGGGATGAATATCTCCTGTATGATCTCGATGACAGGCCTTATATCGAACTTCGGATTTTTCAGGAATGAAAGGAGGAGTTCGAGTGGACAGTTGCCCGCGCCCCTGCCCATTCCATAGATTGTCGCATCAAGACGGTTTATCCCCGCGATAATCCCGTCGATAGTATTCGAAAAAGCGAGCTGCTGATTATTGTGGGTATGTATGCCGAGTTCTTTGCCGGGAAGCGCGGCAAAGTATTTCTTTGCGAGATAGTGGACCTGCTCTGAATACATCGCGCCAAAGCTGTCTACGAGATAGATAACCGGCACATTACTTTTTGCCAGGTCTTCGAGCGCATCATCAAGGTCCTTTTCAAGGACCTTCGAGACCGCCATTAGGTTGATCGTTGTCTCATAGCCCTTTTCCATGCAATGGTGGGCAAGGCTGATCGCTTTATCCACCTCTTTCACATAAGAGGCCACCCTGATCATGTCAATGACGCTCTCGCTCTTTTTGGGTATGTCTTCGTAATCAATACGGCCTATATCAGCCATGGCAGACAATTTCATCGTCTTTTCGAAGCCGCCGACGATCCGTTTCAGGTCATCTTCCGAACAGAACTTCCATGCGCCGTTTTCGTTCCTGGAAAAGTATTTCTCCGAAGATTTGTATCCTATTTCCATATAGTCGACGCCTGCCTGAGACAGGGCGATAAAGACCTTCCTCACGAAATCATCGTTGAACTGCCATTGATTGATTAAGCCGCCGTCCCGGACTGTGCAGTCAAGGACCTTTATCTGAGGGCGAAACATTTTGTGATACCTCCTGAATATATATTCCCTGCGCGAGCCTTGCATGAAAGGGATAAAAGAATTATAACTTATGGACTGTCTGAATGTGAAGTCAGGCCTGTGCCAGGCTGAAATCCCGGACTTTTCTGACAAAACTTTCCGCCAGCAAGGCGATGGCATTCCAGTCTTTCGCTGCCACGAGATCGGATTTGATTATGGCCGTGCCGATGAGTATTCCTGCAGCATTGGCAGCAAGGTATTGGGAGATGTTTTCAAGGGTCGCCCCGCCGCAGAGCATGTAGTTCACAAAGGGCAAGGGCCCCCTGACCGCCTTAAGGAAATTGAGGCCGCCGATTTCGACAAAGGGGAAGAGTTTGATGATATCCGCGCCTGCCTTATAGGCCCGGTATATCTCTGTCGGAGTGCACGCGCCGGGAATTGAGACAACACCTTCTTTTTTGGTGAACTTCACCACTTCATCATCAAAGTTCGGGCTCACCAAATATGACGCCCCCGCCTTGAGGGCCTTTTTCGCATCGTCAGTGCTCAGGATCGTGCCGGCCCCGACCGTGACCCTTTTGTCCTTGCTCAGTTGTCTTATCGCTTCATCGGCCTCTGGAACAGAGAAGGTTATCTCGATGAACCTGATCCCTCCCTCTGCGCAGGCCACCGCCGCATTATAGGCGTCTTCAGGGGTTTTAGTCCGGATTGCGACCATCAACTGATGTTTCTTCAAATTTGCTGCAAAACTCTCCATGTCTGCCTCCATCTGATATGCTGAAGGTAATTTTAACAGAATTGCTGCAAGTGTTGCTCAGGCATCCTGTGAGGTAACGTTTCGCAGAATGGCTCCTGTTATAATAGGACAGCATGGAGCATGTACCCTGGCGGTCCCGCCATTTTGGCATCTCCAATGTTTTGTTATTGGTATAAGCTGGACAGCTTTTTCATAAAATGACCAAAAAAAACTGCTCCAGGGTCCTTATTGACCATCCGCCGTAACCCTGACGGATGAGATTCCCGCACAGGCTTTGCCGCTCGGGAGCTGCCGGAATTTCCGGAGCAGCGGGGACTCCTCCAATTGCCGGCCGTGACGGCAAATACCCTGTAGCATCCGCAGTAAAGGCAAGGACATTGTTATCCCTGTCAAATAAAACGCCGCGTTCAAACCAGCCCAGGTGGCTGCCCTTTAATGAGAAAACTTCGTTGCCGACCAGCCAGCCAAGATTTTCCCCATCGGCACTTATGAACCGATCATCGTAAAGAAATAACAGCGCCTGCCCATTTCGATGGAACAACCATTCTTTCATTGCCATCCCCCCCCAATATAAAAAGATGTAAAGAAGCTCAACGTTCCTGTTTCAAATATGTAATCTCATATCCCGATGCGCATTTTACAGGAGTAAGCGGGCTGCGTGAAGCCCTTGAAACCCCTGGAAACGTTTCACCAGAATGCGATCCTGTCTTTTTCGTTGGAATGAATATGGTCTTAAAATCCGCTGTCACTACCAAAATGAATCCCCCCCCGGCAGAGACAATTTCAGTAGCTGTGTGCGTCCCCTCCGCATAAGAAAAGTAAAACAAATAAAATATTCCGTCAATAAGAAAGTACCGCAATCGCCGGCGGCATGTACGCCCGTCTTATCGCCGTCTAATTCAGGCTGTAGTTAATCGGAATGATCAACTGCGCCTCGATCGGCGGTTTCGGAAATGGAGAGGCCATCTGGACCGCGCTGATCGCGTTCTTGTCAAGCAGCTCGAAGCCCGACCCCTCTTTGATCGTAATGTCCTTCGCGTGGCCGTCCGTACAGACGACAAAGGAGATGAGCACTTTCCCCTCCCATCCCATCTTCCGCGCTATCTTCGGATAGCTCAACTTCTTTTGTACATAGTTCCTGATGTACGCAAAATGTTCCTTGAGGTATCCCTGCTTCAGTCCGTCTGCAGAATTGCCCCGGCTGACCGGTGAGGCATTGCCCTCTGCCTTCATGGTATTTCCGGCAGACGTTGCCGTGGTTGTTGCCGGCGGAGTGCTCGCAACAGGTTTGGCGGCGACAGGCGCCTGACTCTCAGGTGATGTTTCGCTCGTTGCCGTCACCTGCTCGGGAAGGGCTTTCTGAGGCATTACCTCCTGTTTTTCGACAGCCGGTTTCTGCGGTTCAGGCTTCACGGTTTTTACTTCCTGCTTTTTCGGGGCCGGCGGCGCCTTCGGGTCGCCTTTCACTATCGAATCCTCGATGCTGAAATCGATGAGCACCGGATTGCTGAACTGTGCCATTGAATTGTTCAGGCCGAAGAAGGCCAGCAGCACCGCCCCATGAAAAAGGAAAGAGAAGCGAAAACCCTTCAGCTGATAGTTCATCTTTTTTCCTCTGTCTGCAGACTCACTTTTTTAAATCCGAGATTCTTTACAACATCGATTACATCCACGAAAAGCTGGAGCTCAAGTGTCCTGTCGGCCCTGATCAATATCGGGATATCCCTCCCGCACGACTGCAGGGATTCCTTCAGTCCGTCGAGGGATACAGGCCGGGCATTCAGATACACCTGTCCTATCCTGTTTATCTCTATCGTCTGCGTCTTCAGTATTTCCTGACGGCTCGTCGATGCCTTCGGGAGCTCGACAGGGATAGCCCCGGAGGCGATGAACGTGGAGGTCGTAAGCACGATGGTGAGCAGCACGAGCATCACATCCACAAGGGGAATTACGTTTATATAATCAAATTCTTTCTCTTCCATTGCCTATCTCCCATTCGGTAATTAACACCCTGGCCTTCCTCAGAAGAAAGTTGTAGAGGACGACCGAGGGGATCGCCACCAGAAGGCCTATGGCCGTCGCCTTGAGCGCGAGGGCGAGGCCTACCATGATCTTGTTCGTGTCCATGAACCCTTCCTTCCCCATGGTGTAGAAGGTGAGCATGATGCCGAGGACCGTGCCGAGCAGTCCGATGTAGGGAGCGTTGCTGCCTATGGTAGCGATGATGTGAAGCTTCTCGGTGAGTCTGAGTTTCAGGACTTTCTTGTCGGTAAACTCCTCTGTCCCGATGTTCCTGTAAATAAGAAACCGTTCGACCGCTATCGCGACGGCGATGAAGCTCATCACGATGAGCAGTCCGATGATGCCGTAATCAACGGCCTCCTTAAGCCATTCCATTCTTTTCCCCCCTCTTGTTTCCCTTCATCCTGCTGAACAGCATGAGCATGAGGATGCCGACGCCCGCGCCTGCGCATCCGTAACAGGACGTGCAGGTGCTGCCGGAACATTTCGACAGTGACAGGAGTCCTGCCAGGCTGCTTGAGGCGCCGAGGGCTGCCGGGATGAATTTAGCGCGCAAGCTTTCCATAATGGATCGCCTCCTTTGTACATACTTTTTCGCACTCCCCGCAGGGCATGCAGGACAGCTGGTCGATTTCCGCCTTTTTTTCCTTCATCTCTATCGACCATGTGGGGCATACCTTCGCGCAGGCATTGCAGCCGTTGCACCGTGCGCCGTCGACAGAAATCCTTTTGCCGAATCTTAAGCCGAGCCTGTTCGAGAGGGCATCCAGTGCACCTATGGGACAGAGGAGGTTGCAGTATGCCCTTCCGCCTTTCGCGATGAATCCCAGGCCGACAACGAGGCCGAGGTTTATCAGTCCGGCGGTCCTTAAGAAATAGGCCATGTCTCCGGGAGAGAAGGCTGCCCCGACAATCCTCGGCACCGTAGCAAAGTTGCAGTAATTGCAGCAGAGGCTGCCGAGACCGACCGCCGGAGCGATGAGAAAGACCGCGAAGTAGCCATACCTGAAAGAGGAGGCCGGAATCCCTGAATAATTGATCTTGAGGAACTTCGGCAGAATTCTGCTGCCTCCTTCCATGGTCCCGCCGATAGGACAAAGATGGCTGCACCAGTACCTGCCGAAGAAGAAGGTACTTCCAAGTATTCCGAAGACAAGGGCAACACCCATATAGCTCCTCAGAAACCCGAAGAGGTATTCGCCGCCTGTCATCCCCTTTCTCCAGCTAAAGAACATCCTCGGACACCAGGACCCGCAGAAGTTGCTGTCCGCGGTGAACTGGAAGAGGAACGAGAGCGGCGGCAGAAAGAGGAGGGCCGCAAAAAGCATTATCCAGTATCTGTATCTGACAAGGAAACTTTTTTTAGTGGTGGTGTTCGCCGGCATCTTTCATCTCCCCCTTTCCGGTGAATATCAGCGGAACCCGTAACACGGGCTTTTCCGTTTTGGTGTCATAGAAGGCAAGGGTGTATTTGCCCCTCACGTATTCTCTTCCCCTGTAAATCCAGGGATTGGCTATGAACTTTTCCCTGCATTCAACGGAGCAGAAGAAATAGTCCTTTCCGTTACTGTTATGCTTTGTGAATCCTTCCTGGTATGCCATACCGCAGACAGGGTCGAGGACAGGCGGTTTCATGACCACCCAGAGCGCTATCCTGTCCTTTGGCTGCAAATCATAAAGAATGTTATCCCTGAAACGCGGATGACGGCGAATGCCGAAATCGATCACCGGATCCGACGAATAGATCCTGTAGTCCATCTCAGGATCTCCCTCGAGCACCACCCGTGCGTCTCCGTGGTAGGGAGGCATGACCGTTGCGGTTGAGATGAGGGTATAGGTGGTTTTGCCGCTCTCGACAGAAGACGGGTGCCTTGCCTCTCCTCCGCTTGCCTTGATGAGCCCTATGGAGTGGGCTGAATCAGCCCAGCGGTAGGTGGCCCCGAGAAGGGATATACAGACCGCTAGCGTGAAAAAAGCTATTTTTTTAATCATTTGATTCTCCTGTCATTGCCTATCTCCCATTCTGCAATTAACACCCTGGCCTTCCTCAGAAGAAAGTTGTAGAGGACGACCGAGGGGATCGCCACCAGAAGGCCTATGGCCGTCGCCTTGAGCGCGAGGGCGAGGCCTACCATGATCTTGTTCGTGTCCATG
>JAOUFP010000488.1 GCA_029858145.1 Nitrospirota bacterium
TTCCTTCGAATGCCAAATGGTCTTTTTCAGCTGTTGACCTTGATACCGGCAAGAATTTGGTTGATGCCGGAAATTCGCAAAACACTCCTCTTGTCCCCGGATCACTTATAAAACTTTTTCTGACTGCCGCAATTCTGGATCTGGACGCAAAAGTCGCCCTCGCACCGGTCACTGTTTTTTCCCATGACGGCATCATCTCCAAAGGAAAGCTTATCGGTAATCTTTACGTGAAAGGCGCCGGCAATGCCTTTCTGTCGGAGACAGACCTGAGGAGGACAGCACAGACGAATGAAACGTGACGTGAGCACGCTGAGCCTTGCAGCTGACAAGATCATGCGCAGATCAAATTATCAGAACAAGGGAATAGGGTAAGAGGGGCAGTCTTGATACAAGTCAATTACAAATTACCAAAGCCTGATAATCATATAAAAGGCACCTCCTGAGCATATGAGGAGAGAAATCCTGATATGCTTAGGAAAAGAGACCAATCTTAACCTGTGGAGGTGCCTTATGAAATTGTACGCGGGAATCGATCTTCATTCAAGTAGTAGTTATCTGGCAATTATTGATGACAGGGGAGCGCGGAAGTACAAGAAAAAACTCCCCAATAACCTTGAAGGGATTCTTCAACAGATAAAGCCATACAAGAAAGGGATAGCAGGAGTCGTGGTGGAATCGACATACAACTGGTACTGGCTGGTGGACGGGTTGGAGGCAGAGGGGTATGCTGTGCATCTTGCGAATCCCTCGGCGATACAGAAATATACCGGACTGAAACATGCCGATGACAAACACGATGCCTTCTGGCTTGCTGAGATGCTGAGACTGGGGATTTTACCAGAAGGCTACATTTATCCGAAGGAAGAGCGCCCACTGCGAGACCTCCTGAGAAAACGAGGCCATCTGGTAAGACTGAGGACTTCCCTCATCATCAGTCTTCAGAATATCATCAGCAGGAACTGCGGAATCAGACTCACCGGCGACGAAGCCAAGCGGCTCAAAGAAGATCGCGTAACACCTCTTTTGTCTCAAAACGAAGACCTTCGTTTAGCAGGCACTGTCAGCAAAGAGTCAATCGATTTCCTCACACAGCAGATCAAGAGCATAGAGAAGGTCATCGAGTCCAAGATCGAACTGAAGGAGCCGTACAGGCATCTCCTCTCTATTCCGGGGATCGGAAAGGTCTTGGCCTTGACCATCATGCTTGAGACCGGTCCGATATGCCGGTTCGAACATGTAGGCAACTATGTATCCTACTGCCGGAAGGTGGGCTCCCAGTGGATCAGTAATGGCAAGGCAAAGGGAAAAGGGAATAAGAAAAACGGTAATAAATATCTGGCATGGGCGTTTTCAGAGGCAGCGGAGATTGCCCGACGCTATAATGCTCAGGTAAGAGCTTATTACAACCGGAAACTGCAGAAGAGCAATCTGATGGTGGCACACAGTGCCCTTGCACACAAGCTTGTACGGGCAGCATATTACATCATGAGAGATGAGGTGCCTTTTATGCCTGAGAAGTTATTTTCGTAACGGGATGGCTGGAACGGTGAACCTGTGCAGTGGGGTTGGAAAAACCACTAAGCCTGATTGGAAACCGTTCCACCCGGGTTGCAGCATCGTTACTGCCCATGTCGTGAGCCTATATGGGGCTGGCTAATAACCACGAAACCTGTAATCACACACTTGGACACGATATGGAACCGAAGATTTTCTGGGTCGCTGGTAGGCGACAAGGGACCTGGATATAAAGTACATCCAGTGTCCTTAATCCTGATGGGTGACTGGTGCAGTATACGCTGACACCACAATGGTTGAAAACATCGGCAAGAGTAATGGTTCGGCAACCGGCGTTTGCAGTGTAAGAAAAAAACCTTGTTAAAAAGGAGATGGTGAATATTTTTTTCTTGACACAGTGCCTTTTAATGGGTGACCCCGCCATATGAAAAACGATAATTGTTGTGGACGAAGAATTGTTATTGTTTTGTTTGTCTTGATTTTCGGTATGTTAGGGTGTGACAGAAAAGGTGGAGATGTCAACCAATGGATAAAGGAGGAAATTGAGGTCAGTCCGGGGGACTTTATAGAAATCGCGCGGCTCGACAGGAGTGTTGACGAAGAGACGAAATTTGACAATATGAAAAATGTTGAGCGGTCAGTCTGGGCAATTTTTAAGAATGCTGGAGAGTGGACCCATATAAGGATTCCATGGAATGGTGCGACTATAGAATGGAAAGGGGTTGAA
>JAOUFP010000489.1 GCA_029858145.1 Nitrospirota bacterium
TGGGCCTGCGAAGGGATTGTTCGCTATTTGAAACCACCCATTTCTATTCAATAGAAAATAAGAGATGATACAACCAAATATGAAGCCAAAGGCAAAACCGATTATTATTTTGGTCCAAACTCGTTTCATATTTGATTTTTCATCATTCATAGTTTTCAATCTCTACTGGACACAGAACAATAATTATACGAAATTGGTTTCATTTGCCAAAAGTATACCACAATAAATGGCACAAAAAAATCAAATGCTATTTAAAACAGGATATTACAGTTGCATTTCAAGGCAAAATATGGATAATATCTGATTATACGTAATTGGCATAGTGAGGGGTTTATGGCAACAAAGAGCATACTACCAGATTTTCAGGCGTTCCTGCGGTCACGCAAGCTGGTGGCTGAGAAGCATATACCCTACTATGCCCACTGGGCCAGCAAGTTCCTCGATTTCTGCAATAAAAACACGCAATCGGATCACAAAAAACTTGTCCTTGAATTCGAGGATTCATTGAAAAAAGATGGAGATGTCCGGGACTGGCAGATCCGTCAGGCCCATCAGGCGGTTCAGCTTTATCTGGCCAATTTCAAGGGGAAAGTCGCATCAGATGCCGTGTCTTTATCAACAGGTACTGTTGCGAAAGGTTCGGATATCCCCCAAATAATCAAAGAGATGAAACGCATTATCCGCCTGAAGCATTATGCCTATAGCACTGAACGAAGTTATCTTGACTGGGCAAAGCGGTTTTTCCGATATGTTCATGAGACAAAGGGCAATGATGCTTTGTTTGCTTCTGATGATATAAAACAGTATCTCAGTCATCTCGCTATCAAACAGCGGGTTTCGGCCTCAACCCAGAACCAGGCATTCAATGCCCTGCTTTTTCTGTTCCGTGACGTGCTTGGGCAGGATATCGGGAACCTCGGCGATACGGTGCGAGCAAAGCGCGGCACCCGTCTACCCGTGGTACTCACAAACGATGAAGTAAAGGCGCTGTTCAGCACCATGTCGGGAACGGGCCTTTTGATCGCTCAGGTTATCTATGGTTCCGGCTTGCGTCTCATGGAGCTTGCCCGTCTGCGCGTCATGGACATCGACTTCGATATGCAGGTAATTACCGTGAGAAACGGTAAGGGCGATAAGGACCGTACAACGGTTCTACCCGAATCGGTCAAAAATAGACTGCGCGATCATATTGAAAAAGTGAAGACGTTGCATGAGAAAGACTTGGCTGCAGGCTATGGAGAAGTTTATCTGCCCGATGCTCTGGCAAAAAAGTACAAGAATGCAAATAAAGAGTGGGGATGGCAATACGTTTTCCCGTCAGCGCGATTATCCGTTGATCCCCGAAGCGGAAAGGTCAGGCGCCATCATATCAGTGAAACTGCGATCCAGTCCGCCATTGCAAATGCTGTTAAGAAGGCGGGTATCGTGAAACATGCCACTGTCCATACGCTCCGCCACAGCTTTGCAACGCATCTGCTGATGAGCGGTGTCAATATCAGAGAAGTACAGAGCCTCCTCGGACATAAGAGCGTTGAGACGACCATGATCTATACCCATGTCCTGCGCGATATGAAAAATGCGCCGCAGAGTCCGCTTGACGCCCTTTACAAACAATAAAAATATTGTGGTTGTCCTTATGTTTTTCTATAACATTTTGCTGCTTACATTCAAATTTATATGCTTGTAAAAACACCTTCTAAAATTGTATATAAATATCAGTAGTGTCCGCAAAAGCTTAGTATAGTGTCATACTGAACCTTGTGCTGAACTTGTTTCAGTATCGTTTCAGCATCTAATGAAATGAGACCCTGAAATAAATTCAGGGTACAAAAGAAGGATTCCGAAAAAGTCGGAACGACAAAAAATGAGTCGAGGTATTTTATGAAAATTGCCTTTGTCTTTCCCGGCCAGGGTTCTCAATATGTTGGGATGGGCAGGGAAATCTATGAGAATTTTGATGTAGCCAGGGAGATATTCAAAGAGGCATCCGATGCATTAGGGTATGATCTTGCCGGTTTATCTTTCAATGGCCCTGCAGAAGAACTTAATAAAACTTTCAGGACCCAACCCTGCATTCTTACTGTAAGCATAGCATTCTACAGGGTATTGGCATCGAAAGGTGTAAAACCTTCAGTTGTTGCAGGGCACAGCCTCGGAGAGTACTCGGCGCTTGTGGCGGCGGAGGTCTTATCATTTGGGGATGCGGTAAAACTCGTTGAGAGAAGGGGACAGTTTATGCAG
>JAOUFP010000079.1 GCA_029858145.1 Nitrospirota bacterium
TCCGCGCCCAACGCCAGAATCTAATCTTTGCCTTTTTACGATTTGTTCGCCCGGAATAAGGCGGCAATGGTGTATTGTGATGTTCGAAAACCCGTTGTGCCTATGTACTCAACATCGCTAAAACCCGCATTCTGAAGCAATCTTACTTGATCCCCAACCGGGATCGCGCCGCCGATTCATTGTGACCATGCTTCAGCGCTACCCGCCAATTTTGCAGGCAATTCGTTTTCCAGCATGACGTCAGCAAATTGGAGCTTCCCATCCGGTTTTAAAACGCGGTATATTTCTTTGAAAGTAACCTCTTTGTTAGGAGAAAGGTTTATCACACCGTTTGAAATGACCATGTCAAAGAAATTGTCATCATAGGGGATAATGTCCGAATCAACCTTCTGGACCTCGAAGTTTATAACGCCTGCGAGTGTTAGATTCTTTCTTGCCTTCTGCACCATCTCTTCTGTCAAGTCTATTCCGAAAACACGGCCATTCTCTCCGATCAGCTTGCTGGCAACAAATATATCAAACCCCGCACCGCAACCAAAATCAAGCAGTGTGCTTCCCGGCTTTATCATGCCTAGCGAAAAAGGATTCCCGACACCGCAGGACGATTCAAAAAACTGTGCGGGGGCCGTTTCTATAACAGCGGGATCGTACCCCAATGCTTTAGCTCCTTCTTTGCCTACCAGGTATTGGAACATCCCCTCGGCCGAAACTGATACCTCGGCATATTTGCTTCGTATTGCCTGCACAACGTCGTTTGATCCAGAAAGCGCATCGGACGAAGGAGTTGAAATTGCTAAGCGGCAACTTCCAGTGCCGCCGGATGGCGGTCAAGTTGGAGAAGCAACAGTTTTTTCTATGGGATTAGACATAACCAACCTCTTTCTTTGTATACAGTTATTCTAGCATCACTTGGAGATTACCACTAGCACTCGGAACATCAAAAGGAATGATGAAGCTTGCGGAAATATGCGGATAAAAGGAAATACCACACATGAAAGCTTTATCAGCTTTGGGTGAGGAGTTCAAGGGGTTCTGCACAACTGCAATAAATTGAAATCTTTGCGGACTTCTGAGTGTATCCTTCCGTAAACCAAATACTTTATCTGCTCAGACTTCTGGAAGTGTTTTGTAGTCGCAGAATTCGCCGACACTGCGAAATAAAGGTTAAAAATTCTTATCTTCGGGGAAGGCAGCTTTCTTTTCTGAGAATTGATGTCCGCCGTCTTTTGGGGATATCGCGGGAATAAGCTTTCTGTATTCAGCGATGGAAACCGACGACTGCCATTTCCCTGAAACGATACCGGCACCGACGATGAGATAGAACAACAGAAGAAGCCCTGCGGGGTAGAGCCAGGGATTGAGGGGCATCCGCTTCTTCCCCGCCGCAGTCGTGATATCAAGCGCGCCTTCTGACGGACATTGGCTGACACAGGTCATGCAGCCGAAGCATTCGGGAGAGCTGACGACTTCTTTCTTCTCTACCGGCAGGAGAGAGGGACAATTTTTTGAGCAGGCGCCGCAGTGTATGCATTTTTCTTCATTCCGCCGTATCTTTACAGGGCTGAGAGAACTCAGCAGTCCGAGAAGAGCTCCGTAGGGACAAAGATACCTGCACCAGAAGTTCTTAAAAAGCAGTGAAAAGCCGCCGATGAACAGGAGCGACCAGAACGCGGTCCGGGACATCTCGGTGAAAAACTTCATCGTCCTGACATCGGCTGTCTTATAATAATCGGAAAGAAAAAAAAGGACCATCGTATTCGGCGCCATCGTAATCCCTATCAGGACCAGAAAAAGCGCCATAAGCAGATATTTCAACGAACGCATCGGGACATCGGCATATTTGTTCACGCGCAGGTTCCTGCCGAAAATCTTCTCCCCGGCCATCCAGAAATACTGCGAAACGGTCCCTACGGGACAGATCCAGCCGCAGAAGCCCTTCTTCAGAACGAGCGAGACCGCCACGATAGCGGCGAACATGACAAACGCCGCAGGATGAAACGGCTCAACAACCCCCGTGAGTAAAAAATATTTAAAGGACATCAACCCCGCAATCGGGAGAAACGCGTCGACCGAAGGCGGCCGCTCGACAAACGGGTATCCGGGACTTTCAAAATGCAGCACAAAGCCGAAGAAACGGTATCCGATAAAGACCGTCAGGAGAAGAAAGGCCAGCTGTACGGCGTATCTGAGTTTTCTGAGATTTTTTCTCTTGCCGCCCATAGCACTATGCTAACTCCGCAGTCATCAAAAGGGTATGATGTGCATCATATGCGCCCCCTTTGCAGAAAAATCACGGGATAGCAGTCAAAAAGCGGGATTTCTCGTGCTGTCATTTTGCTGTCCGGCAGGAAAAAAAATTGAAGGTCTCGAAAAAATTACCGGATCTCGCTTATGAAACGGCCGGCCCTCTTCTGTGCCATCAGGATATCCGCACCCTCCGCGGGAAGATCGTCCTTTATGTTTTCCAGTCTGTCCGCGGTCGCGGGATGCGTCTTGAACAAACCGCCGCCTGAAGCATTTCCGCCTTCAACGGTCCTCTCCAGAAAATTCTTCAGCGCTGAAGGGTCATAGGCGGACTTTGAAAGATAGACAAGGGCTGTCTTGTCAGCGCTGTACTCCTGGGATTTTCCGTAGCCGTTCTCAATGATTGTTTTCACCACATCATCCACAGAACCCTCAAAGATGTCCACCAACTGCGAAAACTCCGTGGAGCCGTATTCCCTTGCGGCAGTGGAACCGATGATAGCAACCGCTTCTGTCCAACGCGACTGTTTTATCGCAGATATGCCGTCCCGCTTGTTCACATGGGCTATTTCGTGCGCCAGAACCGCCGCGAGCTCATCTTCGGTATTTACCGCGTTCAGCATCCCCCGGGTAATGAATACGATCCCTCCGGGACAGGCAAACGCGTTCATTTCAGCGGATTCGAGCAGCGCAAAATGATACCCTCCGTAGGTGCAGGGTTTTTCCGAATGCAGAGACACTGTCTGTCCGACCATATTGATATATGCCGCAAGCCGCTGATCAGTCGACAAGGGATACGAGGACAAAATGCGTGCGGCGACCGCCCGGCCCACATAATATTCCTCCTCATCGGAAATGGGCCTCATCGCCTTCCGGGCCGCACCAGCCGTCGCGGTAATCATCCCCATGTGCTCTCTAATCTCGCCCATGTCCACGGTAGCACATGAAGACAGAAATGCAAGGGCCAGCAGCAACACAATTCCTCTCTTCATCAGGGTTGATGCAACCCTCCTTTTCTGATAAATGTGAACAGCTCCTCTTCGGATATTCTGTACTTTTCTATGCTGTCAACCTTCCGGAAGTCAAGGTCTGCATGTCTGTTCTTATAGGAATCCTCGACCTGGGGATTGAACCCCTTGCCGGCAAGGGCCACTTCATCCTCTGTAGCAGGTTCTGAACCCGGTGCGGCCAAACCGGCCAGACTGATTTTCTTCTCCTTCACCGCGCTGCTGTGTATGCAGCCCTTTTTGTTTTTATATCTTGCGTTGAACCAATCAGCGTCGCCCGACAGTATTTCCAGCTGATCCCCGTACTTCAGCCTTGCCTTGACAGGGGACAAAAACCTGCAGTCCTCCCTCAGGGCATTTTCTTTGGTAATAACTTTCGCGGTTTCAGCAGACAAGACCCCCGGGCTGAAAAAAAAGATGCACAATAGTCCTGCGGATACTATTTTCTTTTTCATTTTTCGCTCAGACGTATGATATTCCAATTGTCTTTTTCTGTCAATCGCGGATTCGACAGCAGTTCCTCACACCTTTTCTTATAAAAAACAGCAAGGCCGTCTCCCGGGTCCCGTTTCAGGACAGCGGAAAAGAGTTTAAGTGCCGCGTCAGGCTTCCGATGGTTGAACAACATCACTGCCTCATGAAAGAGAACCGTCGTCTCCGTATACCCCTCCCCGCCCAAACCGGCAAGGAGTTCATGCACCCTCACCGCTTCGGACTTCCCCTTCACCCCGATCAGACCGATTTCCCGCGTGATAAACAGTCCCCTGGTTTTTACCCTGGTGGCTTCGCTTATGATGATCTGCGTCCCGAATAATTTATTGGCGGACTCCAGCCTGGAAGCCAGATTCACCGTGTCGCCGATCACCGTATAACTGAACAGCCTGTCGCTTCCCATATTGCCCGCGATCGCATCTCCGGTATGTATCCCAATCCTGACGCCAACGGAAGACATCCCCCTGCCCTGAAAATCCCTGTTTATCTCTTTCATCTTGCCGACGCACTGCAGGGCAGCGCGACAGGCATTTATTTCATCGTCTTCCCCTTCCAGGGGAGCGCCCCAGAATGCCATAATCGCGTCACCTATATATTTATCCACGACTCCCTTGTTCCGGATTATCACCTCGGTAAACGAGTTGAATATGGTATGGAGGATCATTGCCGTCTGCTCAGGGGGAAGACTTTCGGCAAGGGACGTAAATCCGGCGAGGTCCGCGAAGAATACGGAGACACGCCTGCGCTGACCGCCGGGCTTTATTACACCGGGATTCCTGAGTATGTATTCGACAATCGTGCTGTCCATATACTGCGTGAAGGTCCTCTTGATAAATCGCCGCTCCTTTCCCTCGGTGGCGTAACTGTAGGCGGCCGCAAAGACGAAACTGATACCGACGGACAGAAGGGGAAATATCGCCCTGATGTAAAGCCCGTTCATGAAGAGCAGCACCGGGACCGAGAGAGCGGTAAACGATGCGAGAGAAAAAACGGTTAAACTGATATAGACTGAATGATGCCTCAGGACAAAGTGACTGGTTACGGAGCAAATGAGGAACATGAATACCATAAGGTATATTTCGGGCAGGGGCCTGATAAAACTCCTGTTCAGGATATTGTCGAGTGTGGTCGCGTGGATGTGAACCCCGGTCGCCACCGGTGAAACAGACGTCGGTTTGAGCTCATACAGCCCCGGAGCTGTATAGCCGATGAACACCTTTTTCCCCCTGAAAAATTCCTTTTCCAGAGAAGGTTTTTTTGAAAAATCCTTCTCGAGGTACGAACTGATGATATTGATTGCAGACACCTTTAAAAAAGGGGTCTTGTCCCTGCGGTACCTGAGCATGAGTGAGTTTTTCACCGTCGGAATTTCAGTATTCTGCGCGTAAAACGATCCGTCCCTGTATTGTACCAGCCCGCTGGTCATGAGATAATCCAGCACAAAATTGGGGATCACCGTATCGCCGAGTCTGAAAACAAGGGGGATTCTCCGGTAGACGCCATCTTCATCAGGTTTGATCATCACGTTTCCGCTGCCCTTCACCGATGCCTTATATATGTCCAGAGGAGTAACGGCGGAGCTGTACACCAGGTCGGCACTGACATCGCTGCTGAGGGCCAGCTTCCGCATGAATGCCCTGTCCGCTTCAGACAATTTCTTTTCCTTGTTCGTAAGAAATACAGGGAAATACGTATTCCCGGCTTTCCTCACCGCTTCGGACAGAAGCAGATCATCTTCCACCCCGTATGAGGATGGTTCGGTAAAAAGGATATCAACAAACACCGCGTCCGCTTCGGAGAGGTATTCAATAATGGGGGCATACACCTGTCTTGGCCAGGGCCAGCTGATATTTTGGTTGTTCAGCGCTTCGATGCTCTTCTGATCGACTTCTACGATGACTATGCCGGGGGATGTTCCTTCGGGGTTGAGATTCCGGCTTAAAAGATCAAAGGCCTTGAGTTCGAACACGTCCAGAGCACCCGTAAAAGCGGCCGCAAGAGACAGAGCAAAAGCAAGCGCGGCGATAGCGGCTGTTTTCCGGAATTTTTTCGCTTTCTCCTGCATGCGGTTATGCCGTCACCACCAGGCCCCTGCATCCACGGCGTCCCGGCCCTGCAAGAAATGTAATAGCCGCTGCTGCACTCAGTCCGACCCCATGGTGCCTTGCCACAGGACCATGCTTCCTTGAAAATACCTTTGTCGCGGCAAGGCCCCATCCGCTGCTGAAACTGAGAACCCGTCTGTTTTTTCAGGGAGGCTCCCGGGGTACCCGGCAACTTCTTTCTTGCGGTATTCTGTAATCTCAATCGCTCCTTAACGAAAACTGCATGATTATATCACACCGCGCCGGTCTCTCACCCCTTTTCGCCTGCGATCTGAGGTGAGAACTTTTTCGTCAAAAAAACGATGAACACAAACAGGACACCCACTGCGGCAAGCAGCCCTGCAGACAGAAACATATTATTCAGCAGCACAGGATCGATCAGCAGGATAAGCCCGAGAAAGAACATCATCAATCCGGACAGCAGCTTCAATTTCCGTCCCTGCCATTCTGTCAGCTTTCTCGCGCCCATGGTTACCGTAAAGATCACCACAATGGACGCGAGAGGCAGGACATAAATGCAGTTATAGAGGGCGAGATAGAGATAGTATTGCCCCATTGAAAAATTCTGCAAAGTGAGAATCCGCGTGAATACCATCGGAAACCCGGCAGTGCACAGCAGTTCATAGCTGTTCGCTGCTATCGCGAGAACTATGGTCCCCGCGATCATCGACGGAACAGAGGTCGATTTCAGGAGATTTCTCATGCGTTCAAACAGTTTCGGCTTCGCCTTTTCGGGGATGGACAGGGAGACGCCCTTTGCGAAAAAGAAAAAATCCTTGATGTTTATGAGGGCGACCGTCAGGGCGATAATGCCGGCTATGACGGTTATGATCACAAGCCTGCCTGCAACCATAAAGAGGTTCAGCCATGCCGCCATGAACACAAAGTAGATAAAACCGGAAAAAAAGACGAATGTGCCCCCGATAAGGACCATCCGTTTTCTCGACTGCGCGTGAATCAACAGGCTGAGCAGAAAGAAGAGCACAAAAAAAGCACAGGGGTTAAAACTGTCCAGGCCGCCGAGCATGACGGTAAGGGCAGGGAGCGAGAGTTCAGAGGCATCCAGCTCTCCCACTAACGGAAGGGTAATGACCTGACGTGTCTCCACGGACACAGGCCTCCGTGGTGATTCCGACGGTTCAATACATGCACCTTTATTCTGAACGCAATACTTTATTTTGTTCTCGATCTCCCGCGCTACACCGTCGTTGAACCCGGCAAATGCCACGGTGTCGATGAAGGTAACCGGAACACCTGTTGATTTGATGCCCGCAGCCTCCGCCATCCGGGATAAATACACCGCATTCGACCTGTTATGCCATACTTCAAAGGATCTGACCTCGAGTTCAGGATATTTTTTTACAGCCGCATCAAGATATAATTTTTCCTTTTCACAGTGGGGACAGCCATCCCCCCAGAAAAAATAGAGGATCACCCTGCCCGCCTCTTCCCTTGACGCTGTCTGCGCGGCAGAGGAGGCCGCACATGCTCCGGTCAAAAAAACCGTAAGCAATACCAGCAACATATATCTCTTTCTTACAGGTATTTTCATTTTCTGACTCGTCCTCTTTTTCCGCGAAATATTCCATCTTCCCCTCTTTGCCAAAGGGGGAGAGAAGAATAGCGTTGCCAGAGGTTTGCGCTACATTTACAAGACTCCCGGTAGAGTCAATTTTTCCAATATCCAGCCGCTGTCATTTTCTCACGCATGCAGCAGTTCGAGCATCCTGCCGATATCAGAAACAGGAAGCCGGCAGTTACGGCCCCTGCATATATACGCCAAGGGTTTGCCGTCTGCACTCTCATGAACCTGCGTAAAGCCCGAAATTCTGTCGATGTCCGGGGACTTCTGTTCGCAGGGGCGCAAAAGCACTACCTTATTCGGCAAAAACTCCGCCATGAGCGCGCGCAGCAGCGCCTTCGTATCCTCTGATTCTGAATCGCCTGCAATGACAACTTCAAAAGCAGGCCCTGTCGCAAAATCGACCGCGGCCATCAGATATGCGTAGGCCGCCGGATATTCCCTTATCGCATTTGCAAAGCAGCGCCCGATCAGGAGTGCCTTTTCTTCGAGATCAGCATCGCCTGTCATATGCCCGAGACGGAGCAGGTTGAGCATCGCCACTGAATTGCCGGAAGGTAGGGCTGCATCGTGAATTTCCTTTTTCCTGACCAGTATCTCCTCTGTATCATCAGCGGTAAAATAAAAGCCGCCCCTTTTTTTGTCCCAGAAATGTTGCATGAAAGCCCTGTTCAGTTCAAGCGCGGCCTCAAGGTACTTACAGTCGAAGACTGTTTCGTAGAGGTCCAGCAGGCCTGAGATGAAAAAAGCGTAGTCATCGACATGCGCAGGGAGCGACGCCTCTCCGTCGCGGTAGCGGTGCAGGAGTCTTCCTTCAGAATTGCGCATCTGCCCGAGGATAAAGGCCGCCGCTCTCTCCGCGGCGTCCGCATAACCGGTATTATGAAAGGCCTGTGCTGCCTTTGCCAGCGCCGATATCATCAGGCCGTTCCAGTCCGTCAATATCTTGTCATCTTTATAGGGATGGATGCGTTTTTCCCTCGCCGCAAAGAGTTTCTCTATGGCGACGTTCAAACGATCCCGGAGCGCATCCGGCTGCATATTCAGTTCAGCGGCTGTCTGCTCCAGGGGTTTGCTGAGATGAAGGATGTTCGTGCCGGGACGTTCACTCGTCACGGAATCGCTAAAATTGCCCTCCCTCGTGACATTGAAGACCCTCGCGGCCAGATCGGCGTCCGCAGGCGGCAACAGGGCATATATCTCTTCCCGCGCCCAGACATAAAACTTTCCTTCCTCGCCTTCGCTGTCGGCATCTTCAGCAGAATAAAAACCTCCCCGGGAATCGGTCATATCCCGCAGCACGTACCCGAGGATTTCACCGGCTGTCGACCTGTATTCTTCCTTTTTCGTTGCCAGGTAGGCATCCGCATACGCCATGGTGAGCAGCGCCTGATCATAGAGCATCTTTTCAAAATGCGGTACAAGCCATTCCGCATCCGTTGAGTAGCGGTGGAAGCCGAATCCGACATGATCATACATGCCTCCCTGCCGCATCGCCCGGAGCGTCTTTTCCACGATTGCCAGCGCCCCTGGCTCATTGTTTCTCTTCCCGTATCTGAGCAGAAAAAGAAGATTATGCGGCACCGGGAACTTGGGGGCGGTCCCGAACCCGCCGAACTGCCCGTCAAATCGTCCGCTTAATTCCTCATACGCGGCCCGCATCGTTGTTTCATCGGGCATGCTTCCCGGGAAATCTTCTTCCTCACGCTGGAGCGCCTGCGTAATCTCTCCGGACAACTTCATAATATCATCCGGCTGAACCGCCCACATCTTCTTTACGCGCGGCACAAGGTCCATCAGTCCGATCCGGCCGGAACGGCTTT
>JAOUFP010000080.1 GCA_029858145.1 Nitrospirota bacterium
TTCATGCAGGGCCTGCAGGAGGGATGTCCTGTTTCCGCGGTCTCCGGTTTTCCACTGATGGTAGGCATGCAGCATCTCAGGCACGGCCTCCTCACCGTCTCCGATGAGGAAGGCATCGATGAACGCTGCCATGGGAAGGGGATTCACGGTACACGGACCGCCCGCGATGACCAGGGGAGACCCTCCCATGTCCATTCTCTCCTCGCGTCTGACCGGCACGCCGCCCAGGTGGAGCATGTTCAGGACTGTTGTGTACGAGAGTTCGTACTGCAGGCTGAACCCTATAATATCGAAAGCCTTCAGGGGCTTTTTTGACTCAAGCGAAGAAAGGAGCATGCCCCTGGTCTTCACCGCCTCTTCGAGGTCTGTCCAGGGTGCGAAGACCCGTTCGGCAGAGGCAAAGGGAAGGTTGTTGATGATATGGTAGAGGACCTTCATCCCCAGGTGTGACATCCCTATTTCATAAACGTCGGGAAAAGCAAGGGCAACACTTACCGGGGCTTGCTTGCGTATCGAGTTGATTTCGCTGTTTATGTATCTGCTGGGTTTCTGAAAATGTATATAATTCACTGTTTTAAAAATAACACTCTGCACCCTGCTTTAGCAAGATTGGCGCTTTCAGCCTCAGCAAAGGCCGGAAAGTCAGGTGTCCCGTCCCCTGCGACCAGGACATTCAGCATGGGTCCCGGACAAGGGACCTCTTTTCTGCTGTTACGACTTGACTTAGCACAGGTTTTACAGCTTTAATAACATGATGAAATTGCCCAGAATTGCCTTGATCATACCGGCGCTGCTCCTGGTCTTCGCCTGCGCGGGAAAGACGCCGGTGAAAACTTCCCCGGAGGAATTCAATCCCGAGGTCGCCTTCGAGAAGGCCAACAAGCTCATAGACGACAAGGACTACGCGGAGGCGAGGGCGCTGCTGCTCGAGATCAAGAACAGGGACCTCACAAAAAAATACGCTCCCCTCGCGCAGCTCAGGATCGCCGACGCATATGTGAAGGAAGATGAGACGGAGCTCGCGGTGGCGGAATACAGGCGCTTCATCGAATTATACCCTGACCACAGGCATGCCCCCTACGCGCAGTATCAGATAGCGATGGTCTACTTCAACCAGATAGAAAGCCCGGAGCGCGGGTATGGCGGCGCTGCGAAGGCGCTCGCTGAGTTCGAGAAACTGAAAAGGGACTACCCGCGGAATCCCTATAAGGACGTGGTCGAACTCAGGATAGAAAAATGCAGAAACACCATGGCAGACTATGAATTTCTTGTCGGCGAGTTTTATTTGAAGCGGGGCTCATACAACGCCGCGATCGGCCGCTTCGAGACGCTGCTGAAGAAGTTCCCTGATTACAAAAAAGAAGAGAACGTGCTGCTGAACCTCGGCATTGCGTACAAGAATTCCGGTGATACGGAAAAGGCGGAGTTGTATCTGAACCGCCTGATCGAAAAATATCCGAACAGCCGTCTTGCCGGTGACGCAAAAAAAGAGCTTTCTTCGCTGAAGAAAGCCGCCACCAAATAACCTTGTTTCATCCTCTCCGGAATGAACTATTACCCTGCGTTTCTTGATCTTGAAGGGAAAAAAGCGGTTGTCGTCGGCGGCGGCAGGGTCGCGGAACGCAAGGTGCTGACGCTGCTCAGGGCAGGCGCAGAGGTGACGGTTGTCAGCCCGGCGTTGACGGAGAGGCTGCAGAAAGAAAAAGAGGCGAAACGCATCCGGCAGGTCCCCCGCAGTTACCGGCAGGGTGATCTGGACGGAAGCTTTCTGGTGATCGCCGCTACGGATTCCCCTGAAGTGAACAAAAAGGTCGCGGGAGACGCGCCCGGGCTTCTCAATGTCGTTGATGTCCCCTCCGAGTGTAATTTCATCGCTCCTTCTGTCGTGCAGAGAGGACCTCTTGTTTTTGCGATATCCACAGGCGGCACGAGCCCTGCCCTTGCAAAGACGGTCAGGAAGGAAATCGAAAAAGCATACGGCCCGGTTTTTGCCGGTTACCTCGCATTCGTGAAATCCCTCAGGGTCCGCGCGATGCGGGAAATCCCTGATAAACGAAAGAGGGAACAATTTCTGAAGGGCCTGGCTTCAGAAGATATTGTCGGCGCGCTGCGCACAAAAGGGCTGGATGACGTTAAACAGACAGTCCTGAAAAAGTTCCTGAAATTGACCGGGGGAAAACAGTAACCCCGGAACACGCCGCAGGCCGGACGTGAAAGTCTGCTGATTCTGAAAAGACCGGTTCACCGCAGGGACACAGACAACGCAGGGAAAAATCAGGGGGACCGGCTAAAACGTGGTTCGCTTACAGCAATCTTCATGTTTCCATTCCCGGTCTTCGTCTTTTTTGGGACGCCTCGGGGCTGTGCGCGGGAAACCGAGGTTTTCAGGATGACGGGGCAGCAGTGGCAGCATCGGCCGCCGGGTAATATCAGGCTTTTACCCCGCCGCTCAAACAGTCCAGGCCTTCATTTTAATTTTTTGAGCACCGCCTTCAGAATGTCCGCCCTCGATATGATCCCGACCAGCATGTTTTTTTCATCGACTACAGGCAGCCTCCTGATCTTCTTCTCATCCATGATCTGCGCAGCTTCCGCGATATTGGCGTTCGTTTTTATCGTCGCTGCCGGGGCAGTCATGATATCTCCGACAATGTCTCCCATCCTGCGTTCGGGAAGCGGTTCGCCCAGCATGTGTTTCAGGACGTCCTTGAGCGAGTGCTCCTTTCTCATCCCAAGTATCGAGAGGATATCAGCCTGGGTAATGATGCCGATGACCTTGTTTTTTTTATCAACCACCGGCAGGCCGCTTATATTTTTTTCCGACAGGATTTTTGCCACGTGCAAGATGCTTTCATATTTCAGCACGGTGATGACGTCCTTGCTCATCACATCCTGAACGTGCATCTCGAGACCCATCGTGGATCTTATATGTCCGGTGCTCCGTTTAGTACTCATAAAGCTCTCCTTGGAAATGATTTAGCCTTCAGTTCATATTTTACACAACTGATGCCGTAAATGAAATTAAAGGCCTTCGAGTGATTTTACCGCATTCAGTCCGCTGAACCGGAAAATCTGCAAAACGGCTCGCGACTCTCCTGGTCCCCCGGAACAGCCCTGGATCCGTTAGCGCGGCTGTCTCGGCCCGTCAGCTTTTCTTCAGGTCCCTGACTCTTTCCCTGAGCAGGTTCGCGAAGTACTGATACTCGTCCACCCCGTCCGGCTTTTTTGAAAGGCCGACTTCTGAAGCGAGCAGCGGCCTGCCGAAAGTTACGATGATTTTGCGCGGCCTGGGCCAGACAGCGGTGCGGGGGAGGGCCTCAAAGGCCCCCTCTATGAGGACCGGGACTACCGCCACGCCGGTTTCGACCGCCAGAATCCCGACGCCTTTCTTGAATTCCATGAGGTTGCCGTCAAAGGACCGTCCGCCTTCCGGGAAGACAGAGAGAGAATAGCCGTGTCTCAGAACCTGCGCCGAGGTCTGCAGCGCCTTGTTCAGATAGGAAGAGGAATCTATCGGGATAACATTGCCGAGCCTTGCGAGCCAGCCCTTGAAAGTCCCGCTGAAATAGTCGCTCAGGCCGAGGGTGCAGATGTTTCTGAAGCGGGCAAAAGGTACCGAAAGAAGTACCGCAAAACCATCCAGATAACTGGCATGATTCGGCGCGAGAATGAAATTTCCGCCGGCAGGGATGTTCTGAACACCCCGGGCCTCAAGCCTGAAGAAGAGCTTGAATATGAGCTTGAGAATCGTATGCAGGAGGAACATCGGCAGCAGCAATGCCTTCGATTCCCCGAACAGTATTTCCTCCGCAGGCTCTGTCGTGAGGATATTTTTCCAGCTCGTTTTTACGGCGCCCTCCGCGGACACCCCCCGGGAAGTCTGTATCCTGATCTTCACTGTCAGCTCTCCGACGGTGTGTATGTCCGCCAGGAAATTCTCCGGCAGCTGAAGAGAGAAGGTCTTCTCCAGGCTTGCGACCAGTTCGATCTTCGAGAGGGAGTCAAGCCCCAGGTCGAGTTCGAGATTGTCATCAGGCATGATCTTCTGCCGGTCCTTTGAAAACTGTCCTATCGCATTGATGATCGCCTGAGCTGTTTCATCTCTTACCGCAGGCGCCTCTTCTGCCGTCACCTTTTCCCCCGCGGGAGCAGGCCGTATGATATCACCCTTTATCATAAAGCGTCTCAGTTTTCCAAGCGGGGTCCTTGGGAGGGGCTCTTTGGTGACTGAGTAGCCAGTGACTCTCAAATAGGAAGGGAGTTTGCCTGAAAGTTCATTGATCTCCCATTTGACCGCTTCCTGGATATTGGATATGCCCGCCTGTTTCGCGTAGTCGAAGTCCGGCACGATGACCGCATGGAGCGATTCCGTTATCCCCCCGGACTCAATGCCAGTGACGCAGATTTCCTTGATTAAAGGGGCAGTGAGGTATACCTTTTCGACCTCTTCAGGATAGATGTTTTTGCCGGAACTCAGCACGATGACCTCTTTCGACCGTCCGGTGATGAAGAGATAGCCGTCTCTGTCGATCCGTCCCAGGTCGCCGGTCCTGAACCAGCCGTCCCTGATTGCATCGGCGGTAGCTTCGGGATTTTTGTAATAACCTTTCATCACCATCGGGCCCTTTACCTCGATCTCGCCTTCTCCGGTGTCAGAGGGGTTCAGAATTCTCATCGTCACCGAAGGAAGGGGTTTGCCTGCAGAGCCGGGTTTTCTGCGGCCGGGCGGGTTGAACGTCAGGACAGGGGAGGTCTCTGTCAGCCCGTAGCCCTCCAGGAGCGTGAAGCCGAGCGCCTCGAGGTCTTTCATGATCGACGGATCGAGTTTTGCCCCTCCGCTGCCGAAGAAACGAAACCGCTCGCCGAAGGCCCTGTGGGCGGAGGCGAAGACAAAGCGTCCTGTATTGATGCCGAACTGCTCCCTGAGATATCCTGAGAGGCGGTGGAGCCTCAGAAGCAGAAAAGACAGCGGGCCGGGCAGGTCGCTGATTTTTTTCATGATCCCGTTCCTGAGCAGATTGAGCAGCTGCGGTACCCCTATCAGGATGGTCACCCCCCTTTCATTTATCGCAGAGAGGAGATCAGGCCCTTTGAGGCTGGCCGGATAGGTGATGGACGCACCGAGGAAGACAGGGACGAGAAAGGTGCACATGAACGCGTAGGTGTGGTGCAGCGGGAGCACGGAGAGGACGTTGTCCTCATGGGTGACGATCCGGGCGTCTTTGAGCGCCTCCGCGTCGGAGCAGAAGTTATGGTGAGTGAGAATGACCCCTTTGGGCCTGCCGGTTGTCCCCGAGGTATAGATGATCGACGCGATGTCTTCCGGCGAGGCCTCCGGGAATGCGCCGGGGTTTGCAGATCCCCCCGGGGGACGGAATTCCCGGGCGTCAAGATGAATGAGTTGAATCGTATGCCCAACCTCTGACAGTTTTTCGGCAGCTGCCTTCACGGCCGCCCCGGTCATCTGACTGTGAAACACGATTTCTGTTTCTGAATCGTGCAGGAGATTTCGTATCTCCCCGGGGCCAAGCTGTGGGTCCATCGGCACGGCGATGCCTCCTGCGGTCAGGACCGACAGGTAGGCGGCACACCATTCGGGCCTGTTTTCGGCGATGATCGCCACACGGTCGCCTTTTTGCACCCCCGCGTGCACAAGGGAAACGGCGAGGGCAGACACCTCCGCGGCAAACGCTTCATAGGTTATGGTCTTCCATCCTTCACGGAACAAATGGAAGGCGATATTGTGGGGGTACTCTGCTGCGACCCTGAAAAAGGTTTCCTGTATTGTCTTACCCGTCATTCCATAATCCCCTGAACGATCCGGACA
This sequence comes from Nitrospirota bacterium, assembly GCA_029858145.1. Classification (GTDB taxonomy): domain Bacteria; phylum Nitrospirota; class Thermodesulfovibrionia; order Thermodesulfovibrionales; family UBA6898; genus JAOUFP01. The sequence goes on from JAOUFP010000080.1 coordinate 5,828, forward strand.
TGCGGCAAACCGTTCTCCCGTCATTATTGAAGGTTGTTCCTGGCATCTGCTATACTTTTTAATCATTTTACAGAAAATCGAATCTAAATTCCTGTAATTTTAACGAGGCGAGGGGAAAAACAGACATGGAATTCAAAGAAGAAGAACTCAAGAGGTACAACCGTCAGATGATGATGGAAGGCTGGGGAGAGGAAACGCAAAGGAAGATCAAGAACTCTACCGTATTTATCGCAGGCGCGGGGGGCCTCGGCTCGCCCGTGTCCATCTATCTTGCGGTTGCCGGCGTCGGAAACATTCGCATCTGCGATTTTGACTCCCCTGACTGGTCGAACCTGAACCGCCAGATACTGCATAATCACAACAGGATCGGGATAAACAAGGCGGTCTCCGCAAAGCAGACGCTCGAAGAGCTGAACCCCCATATCAGGGTCGAGGCCTTCACCGAAAAGATCGTTGCGGAAAACGTCGACGAACTCGTGGGGGAGGCTGACCTCATCCTTGACTGCATGGACAACTTTCCGACGCGCTATGTGCTGAACGAGTCCGCAATGCGGAAAAAGATCCCGATGGTGCATGGCAGCATATGGGGCCTCGACGGACGCCTCACCTTCATACATCCGCCGGAGACGCCCTGTCTCAGATGTTATTTCCCTGAATCGCCTCCCAAGGAGGTATTTCCCGTGCTCGGCGCAACACCCGGGGTCATCGGAACGCTTCAGGCGATGGAGGCCCTGAAGTATCTTTCAGGGATCGGCAAACTGCTGAAGGGGAAACTCCTGGTATGGTCGGGCAATGACATGAGCTTCAAGACGTTCAAGGGATTCAAAGACCCTGAGTGCCCGGCCTGCGGACAGCCGCAGGGCTGATCTCGCAACCGAGCATCGCATGCGTACTATGCGCGCGTGCCCGCAGGGGCGCGGAAAAGGCGTATGGGCGGACAGCCGCGATTGGGCGCGCCGGAATCTGCCGGCTCGCTTTTCCCTGAAGGCCTCGGGAGCCTGAAACAGATAAGCACGAATCTTTTTGCCGTGATGACGCTTTTCGGGAGCCGGACAGGTACCGCATCCGGAATGCATGCATTTTAAGCCGGCTTTTGTTGTATTATAGAAGAAGTCTATATGAATCTTTCCATCAGACAGAAGATATTCCTCAGTTATATCGTCATGATTTTGTTTACCATGGTCGTTGCCATTTACGCTATTTCTACTCTCAAGGAACTGAACGGCATTACGACGACCATACTGTTTAATTTTACCGCTGCAAATGAAAAGCTGACAAAGATGAATGACGACGTACTGGCCCAGGACCTGCATGAAAAACGCTACCTGATGCTCCGCCAGTTCGATGCTGAAAATCTGTTCTGGGAGAGGAGCAGGGATTTCAAAGCGCATCTTACAGAAATTGTCCGTACAGGAAGATATGACGGCAGCGTGACGGACGCCATCTCCGCCAGTCATGAAAAATATAATGCGTTTTTTACGAAAGAGGTATCTCTTATCAGGGCGGGCAGGAACGGCGAGGCCGAGGAGATTTCTGCAAACGAACTCAAGGCAAGTTATAACTCGGTCCTTTCATCGCTGAAGGATTTAAACTCCAGGCTCAAGTCGCAGCAGGATTACCAGATAAACCGGTCGAACTTATTAAGTGAAAAGTCGCTGATGATCACTACGGCGCTGAGCGTGTTCTCTCTTGTTTTCGGCATCTTGTTCGCGTATCTTCTCACCGGCCACCTCAATAAGGCTATCATCAGGCTGAAAGAGGCGACGGATTCGATCAAAAGCGGTGATTTTGACAATTTTCCTGAATTTCAGGGAGCGGACGAACTTGCAGACCTCGCCTTGTCGTTCAAGCAGATGTCGGTCCGGCTGAAGGAACTCGGGGAGATGAACCTCGATGCGAATCCGCTCACAAAGCTCCCCGGAAATCTCGCGATCGAAAAGGAGCTCTTTACGCGGCTGAACGATACAGAGAGCTTTTCCTTCTGCCTCATCGACCTCGATAATTTCAAGGCCTTCAACGACCGGTACAGCTATGCACGTGGCAGCGATCTCATTGAATGGATGGCCCGGCTCCTTATCAGAATAAAGAAAGAATACGGGACAGAAGATGATTTCCTGGGCCATATCGGCGGAGATGATTTTATCCTTATCTGTTCGCCCGAGCGTGTGCAGAAGATGTGCAGCAGGATCATCGAGGAATTCGACAGGGGGATCATCGAACACTATGATCCCGAGGACGCGAAAAAAGGCTTCATCATTTCTATAGACAGAAACGACAAGCCTGCCATGTTCGGCATCATGACGGTCTCGATCGCTGTCGTGAACACCGACAGGACGCTCATCAGCGAGCCGAAGGAAGTGACACAGAAAGTCTCCGAACTGAAGCAGTACGCGAAATCATTCGCGAAGAGCATCTATATCATGGACCGCAGGCGCGCGCGGTAGCACTTTATTTTTTTTGTCGCAAACCTCACAATCCCTTTCCTTGCAGCGTGGCTGCACGCCATGAGCTGCCTTTGTGTGCTATAATGCTTCCCAATGGATATCAGGAAACTGGTCAAAAAAGAAGTCTCAATCCTCAAGGCATACAGCGCAAAGGAGATCCCCTGCAGGATCAAACTCGACGCGAACGAAAGCCCCTACGGGTTCGCGGATGCTGCGCAGTGCATCGCCGGACTCAAGACCAACCGGTACCCCGACCCTGAGGCAAAGACCCTCAGGCGGCTCATCGCGAAAGACCTCGGGGTGAAACCGGAGAACATCCTCTTCGGAAACGGCTCGGACGAACTCATCTACTATCTCATCACCACCTTCGGAGGGCCGGTCGCGTACCCGGTGCCGACGTTCACGATGTACGGGATCATCGGTCAGGCCCTCGGCGAAAAGAGGAGGGAGGTCCCTCTTGATAAGGACTTTGATCTCGACATCGACCAATTCCTTGCCGCGGTGAAAAAAGAAAAACCGAAGCTCATCTTCCTCAGCAGCCCGAACAACCCTACGGGCAACTGCTTTTCTTCAGACAGGATCCTGAAGATCATCGAGGCATCGAAAGGGATTGTTGTCGTCGATGAGGCATATCAGCCTTTTTCGAGCGAAACCGGGATGCTGCCGCTGCTGCAGGATTACGAAAACCTCGTCATCATGAGGACGCTCAGCAAGATCGGGCTTGCGGCGCTGCGGCTCGGCTTCATGATCGCGGACCCCGGACTTATAGAAGAGGTCAACAAGGTCAGGCTCCCCTTCAATGTCAATGCGCTTTCGCAGGCGGTTGCCATGGCCGCGCTGAAAGGCAAGAAGGCGTTCAGGGCAAACATAAAGACGATCATCACGGAACGGGAGCGGCTGCTTGCAGAGATGGAGAAGCTCAAGGGCGTTATCCCGTTTCCCACAGAGGCGAACTTCATCCTATTTCGGGTGAACGACCCT
>JAOUFP010000490.1 GCA_029858145.1 Nitrospirota bacterium
TGGGACTTCTGGTGGGGCTGGAGCTGACGAGGGACGGTGCTCCGCTGGTAAACGCATGCATGGAACGAGGCATCCTTATCAACTGCGCTGCAGGCAATGTCCTGCGGTTCATGCCTCCCTTGATCATAACGGAAAAAGAGATAGACCATCTCATTGAAGTACTCGAACAGATTTTTGACCGCCTTTCATAGGGGAGAACAATGAAAAAAGATTTTCTTGCATTGACGGACTTGACCAACGATGAATTATCAGCCCTGCTTGAAAGGGCTGTTGACCTTAAGGCAGACAGGGACAAAACGGCCTGCCCTTTGACAGGAAAAAATATCGGCCTTCTTTTTGAAAAACCTTCCACGCGGACGCGCGTATCCTTTGAGGCAGGAATATACCAGCTTGGCGGAAATACGATCTGCATGAGCCGCTCCGAACTGCAGCTCGGCCGCGGAGAAACGATGGCAGACACGGCAAAGACCCTGTCCCGTTATCTCAACGGGATAGTCATTCGCACCTTCGGCCATTCGACACTGGAACAGTTCTCGGCAAATTCCACCATCCCGGTCATCAACGGGCTCAGCGATATCCATCACCCCTGCCAGGCACTGGCAGACCTGATGACGATCTGCGAAAAGAAGGGCGGCCTCAAAGGTCTGAAGGTCGCCTTCATCGGTGACGGCAACAATGTCTGCAATTCCCTGATCGAGGCTGCCTCCATGATGGAATTCAACCTTGCTGTCGCCTGCCCTGAGGGCTTCGAACCCAATCCGGAGGTCCTGGAGAACGCCAGGTCCTCTGCAAAGAGCGAGATCATTGTCCTCAGGGACCCCCGTGAGGCCGCAGGCATGGCGGATGTTGTATATACCGATGTCTGGGTGAGCATGGGACAGGAAGAAGAAGCAGAGGCAAAAAAGAATAAATTCCAGAACTATCAGATCAACAGCAGATTGCTCGCATGCTCAAAAAAGGATGTCACCGTATTGCACTGTCTCCCTGCCCATCGCGGAGAGGAGATTACCGATGAGGTCATGGATGGCCCGCACAGCGCTGTCTTTGATCAGGCTGAAAACCGTCTCCATACGCAAAAAGCGCTGCTTGAGCTCCTTATAAAATGATTACTTCAGCCCAAAAAAGGACATTTGGAAACGCAGGCTGATCCCCGGGCTATAATTCATGCGTTAAAAAACAGATGCATTATGCGCCTTTTCTTGTGCACTTTCTGTTATAATTTGCATTAATGGAAAACCTGCTCTCTGTCATACCCCTCGGCGGTCTCGAAGAAATCGGCATGAATATGACCATCCTGGAATATGGAAACGACATGATCATCATCGATGCCGGCTTAATGTTCCCGAAAGAAGACATGCTCGGCGTCGACTTTGTCATACCTGACTTCAGCTATGTTCTGGAAAACCGAGAGAAGCTGAGAGGTATCATTCTGACCCACGGGCATGAAGACCACACCGGCGCTCTCCCTTTCCTTCTGAAATCAGTTAATGTCCCTGTCTATGGCACGCCGCTTACGCTCGGCCTGGTCAAGGAGAAATTGAAGGAGCATAAACTCGACAACATCGAACTCATCTCTAAAATGCCGAGGGAGATCGTCGATCTCGGCGTCTTTTCAATAGAATTCATCCGGGTGACCCACAGTATTGTCGACGGTGTCGGATTCGGCATCAAAACTCCTGTGGGGAATATTGTCCATACCGGGGATTTCAAATTGGACCCCACGCCTGTCGACGGGCAGCTGATGGACTTTCACCGGTTCTCTGAATACGGCGAAAGAGGTACGGCGCTCCTGCTCTCCGACAGCACCAACGCCGAGAAGGGAGGTTTCACCTTTTCAGAAAAAGAGGTCAGGAGGGCCTTCGAAGACGTCTTCGCGGATGCAGTGGGAAGGATCATCATTGCCACCTTCGCCTCGAACATACACAGGATTCAGCAGGCGATCGACGTCGCGGTCATGTTCGGCAGGAAGGTGATCCTCTCGGGAAAGAGCATCGTCTCGAACGCGCAGATAGCCCTTGATCTCGGATATCTCAGGATACCGGAAAACACCTGGCTGAAACTCGAAGACATGAAGAACCTCAACGACAATGAGGTGGTCCTCATAACCACCGGCAGCCAGGGTGAACCGATGAGCGTTCTTTCACGGATCGCGATCGACGAGCACAAGAATATAAAGATAAAGGAGGGCGATGTCGTCATCCTTTCCGCAAAGATAATACCCGGAAATGAAAACTCGATCG
>JAOUFP010000491.1 GCA_029858145.1 Nitrospirota bacterium
AGAGGGATTGAGGGACAATTATATCTATTCTTTAGCTGAAGACGGACAGGAGAACCTGTGGATGAGCACCAACAGGGGAGTCATGCGGATAAGCCTGAAGGCGCTGAATGATTATACCGTGGGAAAGATCCGGTATCTGGTACCCGCTTTTTATGATGAAGCCGAGGGCATGGCCGGTTCCCAGTGCAGCGGAGAAGGCCAGCCTTCGGTCTGGAAAGACGGTTCTGGCAGGCTTTATTATCCGACCGGGAAAGGAATCTCCGTGTTCGATCCGGCAAAGATCGGCGTCGAGACAGCCCCTCCCCTGACGGTAATCGAAGATGTGCTGTGCGACGGTAAGCCGGTCGAGAGCCATGACGTCCGTTGCTTTTTCCACAGGTCCCAATCTTTAGAGTTTCGTTTTACCGGTCTCGATTTTCAAGCCCCTGAAAAAATCCGTTTCAAGTTCAGATTGGAAGGCTATGACGAAGAATTCGTCTATCTTCCCCTCGATGCAGAACGAATAGCCCGTTATCTGAACCTGGCTCCGGGGGAATACCGCTTCACAATAAAAGCAGCGAGCAACGACGGAATCTGGGATGAAAACGGCGCTTTTTTTGCGTTCGAGGTTCTTCCCTCTTTTTTTCAGAGACCGGTGTTTTATGTCCTTGTTATCCTGGCCGTCCTTTCGGCTGCCGGGACCGGGCTCATCATCAGTCATCAGAGAAGACAGAGAAGGCGCCGCGACAAATACAAGACAATCCCGATCGATTCCAAAAGGATCGAGGATGTCATCGCCAAACTCCTTCATTTCATGGATGAAGAGAGGATTTTTCTCGACCCTGACCTGACACTCAACAAACTCTCTCTCAGGCTAAGGATTCATTACAATCACCTGTCCCGGATCATCAACGAGCGTTTCGGACTGAGCTACAACGATTTCATCAATAAATACCGGATTGAAGAGGCCAGGAAGAAGCTGACCGCTCCCGAGGAAAAAGAAAGCACGGTCCTGGATATCGCCTACAGCACAGGATTCTACTCCAAATCCGTGTTCAACGCGGCCTTTAAAAAATTCACGGGCATGACGCCGACGGAATACCGCAAGAAACACCTCTTGAAAAGAAAAATCTAAAAAAAGAGGCAAAGCTCCTTTTAAACAAAACAGCCCGTCTCTTCTTTCAGATATCCATAGTGTCAGCAGCCTTTTTCCCTTTTTCGCCTTGAACGTACGGAATTTCAATTTCGGACGAAAGCTTCAGTTGAATGGAGTAGATTAAGACCTGCGTGTTCAAAATGAACCATAATAATCACTAAATGAGGAAGAAAGAAAAATGAAAAGGACAAAAATCATCATCTCGCTGTTTATTTTTCTGAGCTTTATGGTCTCGGCGGCTCTCCTGGCTGCGCCGGAGGAAAAAGTCGAAATGAACAAAGGCCTTCTAACTGAGATTCCCTTCCGGCTACATGGATCCATGATCGTGGCAGAGCTCACCGTTGATGACTCGGTGCCGCTGAGTTTTATCTTCGATACAGCCGCAGGTGGAGCGGTTATCAATGCAAAGACTGCCGCTAAACTCGGTATCGTCGGGGATGAGATTGTATCCAGAGAAGGGGCAACGGGAAGGGCCCAAATCGTACGTTCAAAGAACCACGCTGTGAATATCGGAAATCTCAGGTTGCGGAACATGACTTTAGGGATCGCTGAACTCGGTCATATCGAGAGGAGCCTGGGAATGAGAATCGATGGGGTCATAGGGTGGCCGATCCTGTCACGGTACGCTGTGAAGGTGAACTACGATGCGATGCAGATCGAAATATACGACTCCGGGAAGTTCGACTCCGGTCCTGGTGGTGCAGGTTATGATATCGATGTTCAGGGGACTGTAATTTTTACCAACGTGACGGTGACTTTGCAGAATGGCGAATCATTCTCCGGAAAGGTCCTGGTGGACACCGGCTCCGGGGGGACGATCTCATTCAACACTCCCTTCGCAGAGGAGAATGACCTGCTGGCAAAGATAGGCAAATACTATGAATGGGAGTCTCAGGGCCTCAGTACGGATAAAGCCCGAACCTGTATCACTATAATCGAGAGCCTGAAGGTCGGTGATCATAAATTTGCTGCGGTACCGGTGAGCATCGCCTTTGCCAAAGCAGGAGCGGCCTCCTGGCCCCGAATCATGGGTATTCTGGGAAACGACGCCCTCAAGCGTTTCAATATGTTTATTGACCTGAAGAATAAAAAAATGTTCATCGA
>JAOUFP010000492.1 GCA_029858145.1 Nitrospirota bacterium
AGTTCAAGGATGAGCCTGTGGGCGGTCTTCTTGCCGAGGCCGGGTATCCTGCAGAGCATCGCGACGTCTTCCGTGTCGATCGCGTTGAGAAATTCCGCGTAGGAGAGGCCCGAGAGAACGTTGAGGGCCATTTTAGGCCCTATCCCCGAGATGCCGAGGAGGACCGTGAATATCTTTTTTTCATCTTCCGACGTGAATCCGAAGAGTTGAAGGGCGTCTTCGCGGACATGGGTATAGATGTGCAGAAATACCTCTTTGCCTTCTTCGGGGAGATTCGCGAGGATATTCAGCGGCACGTTCACCTGATAGCCGATGCCGTTGATTTCTATGATTACATTATCAGGTCTTCTGGCAAGTACGGTTCCCCTGAGCGAGCCTATCATATAATTAATTCTCCGGATTCCCTTTCTGTATTATCGCATCCTGCAGTTTCTGCCGCAGTCCATATTTCAGTCATTCCGGCTTGTCGGGAATCATTCCGAGAGCTTCTCAGAAAGATTCCAGACGCGCTTTGCCTGAAGGAATGACACCGAAAATGAGTGCTCAATTTTCATATGCCCTATAGTTTCTCCGCAGGGTTCTTCACTCAAAAAAAACGAAAGGTTGTCAGCAGCTTCTTCTGCGCTGAAGTTCTCTTCTGCCGCATACAATTTTTGTGCCGTCAGCTTTTTTGTATCGCTTCCCTGAATTTTATAGTATTTATATGGCACAGGGCAAGTGCGAGGGCGTCGGCGCTGTCGGGATAGAGCGGTTCCTTCACATTCAATATCAGTTTGACCATCTGCAGAACCTGCTGCTTTTCTGCGCGGCCGTAGCCGACAACAGCCTTTTTGACTTCAAGGGCGCTGCACTCATGAAGAGTGATGTCTGCCATGGCCGCTGCCAGCAGCGCGATCCCCCTGGCATGACCGAGGCTCAGTGCCGCCTTTGCCCCTTTGGCAAAAAAGATTTTTTCGACTACGATGTCGTCAGGACGGTGTTCACGGATGATCCCCTGCAGGGATTCGAAGATGATTTTCAGGCGTTCGTGAAGGGGTTTTGAGGATGCCGCGGATATCGTTCCTGAGGTGATGTAGAAAGGCTCTTTCCCTTTTAAGCCGATCAAACCGTAGCCGCAGTTTAAGCTTCCGGGATCGATGCCGAGTATTTTCATCTCCCGTCTATTTTTTTCTGGGGACTTCAAACAGGATTTCTTCCACCATGAGGCAGATGACATGCCCGAGGGTTATATGGGTTTCCTGTATCCTTGGAGTATTTTCAGACGGGACGACAAAGGAATAGGTGGCCTTGGCAGCGAGTTTTTCGCCCTTCGCACCTGTCAGGAAGACGGTCTTTAGTTTCTTTTTTCTTGCCGCGTCAAGCGCCTTGACCACATTCGGTGAATTGCCGCTGGTGCTGATCGCTACTACCATGTCGCCTTCAGCGGCCAGGGCCTTCACCTGTCGCGCGAAAATATCCGAAAAGTCATAATCATTGGCTATCGAGGTGATCACCGCCATGTCCGTATTCAGTGCTATCGCGGGAAGTCCGGGGCGTTCTCTCTTGAACCGGTTAATGAATTCCGCCGCGATATGCGAGGCGTCTGAAGAGCTGCCTCCGTTGCCGAACAGGAGTATTTTATTCCCATCGTTGAACGTGCCGGCGATGGCCCTGGCGACCTCTATTATCGCGTCGAGATGGCCTTCGACAAAGTCTTCCTTAACCTTGATGCTTTCTCTGAATTCTTTTAATATTTTTTCTTTCATATGCAAGCTGAGGCTGTGAACAGACTTAGAGTAAAATAATTAAACGTATATGTCAATCGCTGTTGAATAAAATTTGCGCCTTAAATAAAAACTGTTTGAATTCGCCGCACTCTTAATTTCCCAGCATCTCCCGTATCTTTCCCAGAATTTCCTCCGGAGAGGCGGCTTTTGATATGAAATTCAACTTTTCTTCGCTGATGCCCTGACTGTCTATGATGTCTTTTGTGTAGCCGCTTACAAAAAGCACCGCAGACTCAGGGCTCACCTTCTTAATCTCCTCATACACTTCCCTGCCGTTTTTTTTCGGCATCCGCACGTCGAGAAAAACGAGATCAATCTGGTCCCTTTTGTCCGTGAAAATCCTCACCGCTGCCTCGCCGTCCTCAGCCTCCAGCACCGTGTATCCGGACAGCCGCAGCACCTCGCTCATTGTCTCCCTCGCGTCACGGTCATCTTCCGCGAAAAGGATCGTCTCCCCCCCTCCGGCTGCCGC
>JAOUFP010000493.1 GCA_029858145.1 Nitrospirota bacterium
ATGGATCTCCTGCAGGATATGGGGGTCAAGGTTACCGATGCCGAGGAAGGGGCAGTTTCCGAAGAAGAGGTGGCTGAAGAAGAGGAGGTCGGCGAATACGAAAAAACCGAAGATCTCGTTCAGGCTTATTTCCATTCGATGGGTGATATTTCGATTCTTACAAAAGATGAAGAAACCGAGCTTGCGAAAAGACTTGAAGAAGGAAAAGAGATCATTCGGGGAATCGTTGTAGAGTTGCCGCTGTATAAAAAAGTCGAGGCGACCCTGGCGATACAGGAAGAGGATGTTTCCGGGGAATCAGAGGAAGCAGTAGCGGCAGCAGAAGAAGAGGAAAATCCCGAAGAAGAGGAAGAGGAAAAACCTGATGAGGCGCTCAACACTTCTTTAAAGATTCTCGACAACCTGATGAAAAAGGTGGAGGTTGCAGACAGGAAAATTGGAAGACACGGGAGTCTGAAGGATCTGAAGAGGCTGATCGCAGAGAAGAAAAAGAAAGAAGTTAATCCGACGAAACTTGCGGTGCTTGCAAAAGAGGTTCAGACCGAATACAAGCGAGTGGAAGCCGAGGTCGGCATTAAGATAGAGGATATAAAGGAGAAATGGGACAGGATAACCAGGGCGAGGTCTCTTGTTACCGAGGCAAAAAATGAGTTGATAACCCGCAACCTGAGACTGGTTGTCAATATTGCAAAAAATTATGTAGGGCGGGGCCTCCCTTTGCTTGATCTTATCCAGGAAGGCAACATTGGCCTTATGAAGGCAGTAGACAAGTTTAAATATGAGAAGGGCTTTAAGTTCAGCACCTATGCCACGTGGTGGATACGCCAGGCCATTACCAGGGCGCTGATTGACCAGACAAAAACCATAAGGGTGCCTGTGCACATGATGGAATTTTATAACAGGGTCACGAAGGCAACCAGGGAACTGACGCAGACGCTCGGGCGTGAACCGAGCAATGAGGAAATCGCAAAGAAACTGGGAGTGCCGACACGAAAAGTGGAAGAGGTCTTCAGGGCGATTCAGGACCCCATAGCGCTTCAGACTCCTGTTGGCGATGAAGACACGGAACTGGAAGATTTTATCGGCGATAAAAATAGCCCTTCACCATATTCTGACGCGGAAAGAAATGAAATATCCGACCAGATTCTGATGATTCTGAGGACATTGACCCCTAAAGAGGAAAAGGTAATCAGAATGAGATTCGGCATCGGAGTTGACAGAGACCATACCCTTGAAGAAGTTGGAAGACACCTGTCGATTACGCGTGAAAGGGTAAGGCAGATTGAAGCAAAAGCCCTGAGAAAGCTGAAACATCCCAGCCGGCTCAGGGCCTTAAAAGTTCTTACCACTGCATAGCAGCAGCTATTCCGCTTTTGTCAGAAAATTGCCGGGCAGTATCAATCTGTCCTGCATCTTCAAAATGATCGCGGCAGCGGTATTTTCCCTCGTACTGATTACCTGAAGCTGGCCGTTCGGTACTTTATGTTTTCCTACTACCGCCACGGTGTTGATCAGGTCTCCCGGTTTCAGGCCATCCTTTTCTCCCCGGTCGATATAAACGATATCGTTATTGCCGCTCATGATTTTCAGTTGCCTGGTCGCGACGACGTAGCCGTCGATGTCGGGATTTCTGAATGGCTGTTCGACAACCGGCGGCTGCATTTCATAGTACTGGATCAGCAAATCGCCGATCAATACCTCTGAGAAGCTCTGAAGAATCTCGGCGACAGTTTCCCCGTACTCGAACTTTTTTACCTCAAGGATGCCGACAGGCTCCATCACATAACCCATCCGGGCCTGTGTCACAGGATGTATGACATTCTGGCCTTTATGGTAGATATAAAAGCGGTCGCCGACAGCAACCGTACCTTTCATCTTCACATAGACAATATCCTTGTTGCCAAAGATAATTCTTCCGGAAGCATGACCGTCAATGGTTCCGTCAAAAGACGGCACTTCGCCGACAAATCCGCTGGCAAGGTAGACATTTTTTTCAACAAGCGGCTTTATCGCCACGGGTGCGGGCTCTTCGGCTTTGGCCTCTTCTATTGCCGGCTCAGGAGCTTTTTCCGCGACCGGCTCAGGCAACGGCTCTTCCTTCACTTCCTTCTGGAGCAGGTAGAGAGGGATTTTGACTGTTTGATCAGGGTATATCAGGTCAGGATTCTTTATCCCGGGATTTTCCTTCCATATTTTTGGCCATAAGAACGGATCATTCAGTTCCCTGCCCGAAAT
>JAOUFP010000494.1 GCA_029858145.1 Nitrospirota bacterium
GTGATCATGACATCGAATATCGGAAGTGTCCATATACAGGAAATGATCTCCGAAAGGGAAAAACATCCGGCTGCATACTGGGTAAACAACTCTCTGGATGATTTTAAAGAGAAGGTCATGGATGACCTCAAAGGGTTTTTCAGACCGGAGTTTCTAAACAGAATCGACGAGATAATAATTTTTAATCCGCTGACGAAAGATCTGCTGGTCAAAATCGTTGAGATCCAGCTGGGCCGCATGAAAAAGCATATAAAAGAAAGGGATATAGACCTGCGCCTTACTGAGCGGGCGAAAGAATATTTCGCGGAAATTGGCTTCGATCCTGTCTACGGCGCACGCCCGCTGAAAAGGATCCTCCAGAAAATGATCCTGAATGAGCTTGCGAGAAAAATTCTCGACGGGACTTTTCAGGAAGGTGATACAGTCGAAGTCGATATCTCTGGAGAAAAGATTGTCTTCAGTAAATTAGTGCCTGCTGAAGTCAAAACCGGCTGAATTGATGCATCAATAGCGTCTGAGCATTATTTTTGGCAGACCATAAGGAGGTGATGCGGGATTTCTCTGGTCCTGTCTTTGACAGGGAATAGCTCAAAAGGAGGTTTTGACATGGCCATTGTAAAATTGAATCCAATCAGAGAACTCGAAGACATGAGAAAAGATCTTGACAAACTTTTTGAAGAGTTTGCCTATCCTGTTATCAGAGGACGTTTTCAGTCTGAGCGAGTGGCGTATGGAATAATCGTTCCGAATGTGGAAATGTTCGACAGAAATGCTGAAATCGTCGTCAAAGCCGAGCTTCCCGGTGTGGGAAAAGACAATATCGACCTCACCATCACAAAAGAGGCTTTGACAATAAAGGGAGAAGTCAAAAAAGAAGAAGAATTAAACGAGGAGGCCTTTTATCTGTCAGAGCGCAGATATGGCAGCTTCTCGAGAACTCTTCCGCTCCCTGTGGAAATAGACAACTCGAAAGTGACAGCACATTTCAGGGACGGCATTCTTGAAATCGTTCTGCCGAAAAAGGAAGACGTCAAACCAAAGGAAATCAAAGTGAATATCAACTAAAAAGACTCATGGAGGCTGGGGCATAATGTCCCAGCTTACCTTTTTTTCGGACCTTCACTTTCATGGCCCATCATAATGTACTTGACTCTTTTGTTCATCTCAGTTATTTTTTAGTTAAAGGAAAACTTTAAAGAAGGAGAGTTATTATGCTGATTAAAAGAATTATAACGTATTTTATGATGCCCTTATTACTACTTCCGGCATTTGCGTTTTCACAGATGCAGGAGATTAAAGAATATCAGGAGATTAAAGAATATAAAGTAAAGAAAGGCGATACTCTCTGGGACATATCGAACAAGGAACTACAGGATCCGTTCTTATGGCCTAAAATATGGAAGGAAAATCCCGGGATAAAGAATCCTGACCTGATATACCCTGATCAAATAGTCAAAATCCCTATCTACCTGCTCCAGAAGGAAGTGAAGGAAGAGCCAGTGCCTGAGCCGGTCGCAGAAAAAGCTCCCGAACCGGTAAGAGAAGAGGCCAAAGCTGAAGAGCCCGCACCCGTGGCGATAAAGCCGCTTATTGAAAATAATGCCTACCTTGCCAGCGGATTTGTCGGTGAAGTCCCTTCTTTTGACGGAACCATTGATGGTCATGCTTCCGGAAGAATTATCTTTGGCAACAATGATATTGTCTATGTAAAGTTCAGGGGCGAAGTCAGCGTCGGCGACCGCTACTATATCTACCATAAAGGCCAGACTGTCGTACATCCTGTGACGGGGGCCAAGATGGGTTATGTGATGGAACCGGTGGGCATCCTCGAGGTAAAAAAGTTCGAGTACGGGGAAACTGTTGCCGAGATTCTTCAAAGCTTCTCAGAGATAGTGATCGGCGATTTGCTGATCCCGTACTATGAAATGCAACCACCCGTTGTCGAGAAACCATTCAGGAAACCCGACATTGACGGCTACGTCGTCGCGACAAGGCAACTGAAACTCATGAGCGGCAATAACGATATCGTTTATATCGACCGGGGAGAAAAAGACGGGCTGAGACCGGGAGATATCATCAACACCGTGGCTGTAGTAGGAAAGCATAAAGTGCCGAACGGCCAGCTTCAGGTAATCAGTACGAGGGAAAATACCGCTGCCACGATCATTTTAAGTATTAAAGACAGATTGATCCTGCCGGGCAATTTTCTGACTAAAGTGGAATAATCTCTCT
>JAOUFP010000495.1 GCA_029858145.1 Nitrospirota bacterium
CCTACGGCGTCATCCTCTACCAGGAGCAGGTCATGAGGATAGCGAACAAGCTCGCCAATTTCTCGCTCGGGCAGGCCGACATACTGAGGAAGGCGATGGGAAAGAAGAACATTGAGGTGATGGCGAAACAGAAGGAACATTTCGTCAGCGGCGCCGTCGCCAACGGCATCAACGAGAAGAAGGCCTCGAAGCTGTTTGACCTTCTGGCCAATTTCGCGGAATACGGCTTCAATAAATCCCATTCTGCCGCCTACGCGTTCGTCTCATACCAGACCGCGTATCTCAAGGCCCATTATCCTGTCGAGTTTATGGCCGCGACGCTGAGCATGGACATCCACGATACAGACAAAATCGTGAAATCCATCAATGAATGCAGACAGATGAAGATAGACATTCTGCCCCCTGACATTAACCTTTCGGGCAGTGAGTTCAGGGTGGTCGGCAATTCCATCCGGTTCGGCCTGTCAGCGGTCAAGGGAGTCGGCGCTGCCGCGATAGAATCGATTATAGAGGCGAGGGAAGAAGGAGGCCCATTTGCGTCCGTCGCTGATTTTACCGGGCGGGTCGATACAAGGAAGGTGAACAAGAAGGTGCTCGAGAGCCTTGTGAAGGCCGGCGCGTTTGATTCGCTGGGGATAACACGAGCGGCCGCGATGGATTCCGTGACCACCGCCCTGAACGGATCAGGCAGCAGAAACAGCGGGCAGCAGAGCATCTTCGGAGAAGAGATGTTCGAACAGGCACCTCCGGTTGAGGAATGGGATGAGGCCGAACTGCTGCGGAACGAAAAAGAAGCGCTTGGTTTCTATATCACCGGTCATCCCCTCACAAAATATGATATGCTGCTGACGAAGCTCAAGGCGAAAAAGACGACCGAGCTTGAGCATATTCCTGACCGCACTGATATTGTTATCGGCGGCGTATTGAGGGCCATAAAGAAGAAGAATGTAAAATCCACCGGAGATCTGATGGCATACATCACCCTGGAGGATGGCGAAGGGAGTGTAGAGGTGATAGTGTTTTCCGAGCTGTACAAAAACAGCGTTCATATCCTGAAGAAGGACATGCTTCTTTTGGTAAAGGGCAGTATCGCGAAAGATGAAAAAGATGTAAGGGTAAGGGCGAAAGAGGTCTCCAATCTCGAAGATGCCGGCAAGATGAGCGTGCGACGCATGGAGGTCCGTATCGATGAAGCCCTGGGCAGCAGTGAAAACCTTCAGGGCATCAAAGACCTTGTTGCCCGGTATCCCGGCGATTGCGAGCTTTTTCTGAAGATAAGGCTGAAGAAAACGCAGACAGTGATAGCAACGGGCATTACTATCAGTCCTGATGCTATATTATTGAACCGGCTGGAAGACATGGTCGGCAGGGGGGCGGTGACTTTTTCATGATAAAGTATTATCTGGAGTTTGAAAAACCGATAGAGGAACTTGAATTCAAGATCGAGGAGCTCAAAAGGATCTCCGACGGGAAAGACGTAAACTTATCGGGGGAGATCAGGAAACTCGAAAAAAAGGTGAAGGACCTGAGGACCGAGATCTTCTCGAACCTTACGCCGTGGCAGAAGACGCTGCTCGCCAGGCATCCCGACAGGCCTTACACCCTTGATTATATCAATATGATGACAGAAGAATTTGTGGAACTCCACGGCGACAGGAGGTATGCTGACGATAAGGCGATCATCGGAGGCCTTGCGAGGTTAAAGGGGATGCCGGTCGTCATCATAGGCCACCAGAAGGGCCGTGACACGAAGGAAAGGATACGGCGCAACTTCGGGCAGCCCCATCCCGAAGGGTACCGGAAGGCCTTGCGGCTCATGGAAATGGCTGAAAAGTTCAAGCGGCCGATCATCAACCTCATCGACACCCCCGGGGCATATCCCGGTCTCGGCGCTGAAGAACGCGGGCAGGGAGAGGCGATCGCCTCCAATCTCATGCATATGTCGAGGCTCAGGACCCCTATCGTCTCTGTGGTCATCGGTGAAGGAGGCAGCGGCGGAGCACTCGCGCTAAGTGTTGCAGACAGGCTTTATATGCTGGAACATTCTGTATATTCCGTAATATCACCCGAGGGGTGCGCGGCGATACTCATGAGAAAGAACGGGGAACTGAATGCCGATGATTTTTCGAAGGCCTCTGAAGCCCTCAAGATGACAGCGCAGGATCTTCTCCGCTTTAAGATAATAGATGAGATTATCCCTGAACCTTCCGGCGGAGCCCATATGGATGCTG
>JAOUFP010000496.1 GCA_029858145.1 Nitrospirota bacterium
CTGACATAAAGAGGGCTGAGAATCTCTATAAGAAAGAGGCCATATCAAAGGAACGGTATGAAAAGACAAGGACGGGTTACGAGGTTGCTGCCGCGCAGGTGAAGGCTGCAGGAGATCAATTAAAGGAGTCTGAGGCATCTCTCGCGACGCAGCAGGCCGTAATAAAGCAGGCAGAGGCTTCCCTTCAGTCACAGGCATCTGCGATCAGGCAAAAAGAAGCTGTGCTGGAGTCGGCTGAACTGAAAAAAGGATATACAAATCTGTACGCTCCGGCGGATGGATACATTACAAAGAAGACGGTTGAAGTCGGAAATCATATTCAGGCAGGTCAGCCGGTAATGGCAATTGTACCCCTTGACGATATCTGGGTTGTCGCGAACTACAAAGAGACGCAGCTTGACAAAGTAAAGCCCGGACAGAGGGTGGAGATAAAGCCCGACTCATATCCCAAAAAGGTTTTCGAGGGAAGGGTCGACAGCATAATGGCTGGGACCGGTGCTGTATTTTCGCTCTTCCCCGCTGAAAATGCCACCGGAAATTACGTCAAGGTTGTTCAGAGGATACCCATTAAGATAACTCTTGAAAAAAATACGGACAAAGACCATGTCTTGAGGGTCGGGATGTCGGTCGTGCCGACGATTGTTATTGAAAAATAGGGCATATTCATTAGGAAAGGGTTTCATTTGTTAGGAAGTTAAAAAAAGAATGTGCAGTAATGGGGCGTCATTCCGGCTTGTCCGGAATCTTTCTTTTTTTTATCTTTACGTGGACTGTATCCAGAAGGATTCCCGACTCGCTTTGCATGCGGGAATGACAGCTAGTCGGATGGGGGCAGCCTCGCCTTTACTAAAAAACCTTCAATTAACTTGAATACGCAAGAGGGAAGAAAAGAGTAGAACGCGAATGAACAAATGGATCATCGCTTTGACCGTGATGCTCCCGACTCTCATCGAGATCGTGGACACCTCTGTTGTCAATGTTGCCCTCGATCATATCAGGGGAAGCCTTTCAGCAGGGATAGACGAATCAACTTGGACGATCACCTCCTACCTCGTATCCAACGCGATCATAATCCCGATGACCGGCTGGCTGAGCAGGCTCTTCGGAAGGAAAAGATATCTCATAATCTCCATATCGCTTTTTACCCTCAGTTCGCTGCTCTGCGGCCTGGCCTGGAATCTTCAGAGCCTGATATTTTTCAGGGTCCTGCAGGGCATCGGCGGAGGCGCGCTGCAGCCGATATCGCAGTCGATACTCCTCGAGACGTTCCCGAGAAAGCAGCACGGCATGGCGATGGCAATATTCGGCGTCGGGATCATGTTCGGTCCGATCATAGGCCCTCTGCTCGGCGGCTGGATAACCGACAACTGGTCATGGCACTGGATTTTCTTTGTGAATATCCCTATCGGGGTTGTCTCGATACTCATGGTGATCTTCTTCATCGTCGATCCTCCCTACATGAAGCGCGCGAGGATGAAGATCGACTACCTGGGGCTTGCCTTTCTTGCGGTCGGCCTCGGATGTCTTCAGATTGTCCTTGACAAAGGCCAGATAGAAGACTGGTTTTCCTCAGGTTTCATCACCTGGTTTACCCTGATTTCCGCGGCCTCACTTTTCGTCTTTGTGATCAGGGAGCTTTACGCGGAACACCCGATCGTGAACCTGCGGGCATTTAAAAATGTTACCTTCAGTTCGGGGAATGTCCTCATGTTCTTCGCGTTTTTCAACCTGTTCGGAAGCATCGTTCTTCTGCCGATATATCTTCAGACGCTTATGGGCTATACCGCCACCCTTGCGGGCATGGTGCTGGGGCCCGGCGGGCTGGCTACGCTGATTGCCATGCCGATCGCCGGCCGGCTTGTGACGAAGGTAAATCCGAAGGGTCTGCTTGCTTTCGGCATTATCGTTTCTGCCTGGTCCACGCATCTCATGTCGCAGTTCAGTCTGTCGGCTGACTTCAATGTCATCATCTGGCCCCGTATTGTACTCGGGGTCGGCATGGGATTTCTTTTTATTCCTCTGACGACACTGACCATGTCGGAAATAAGAAATGAGGACATGGCGAATGCCACCGGAATTTATAATCTGCTGAGGAATCTCGGCGGAAGTTTCGGCGTGGCGTTTGTGACTACTATGCTTGCTCGGAGAGGTCAGCTGCATGAGGTACGCCTCATTGAGCACCTCACCCCCTATGACATGAATTATCAAATCGCTGCGCAGAAGGCCGCT
>JAOUFP010000081.1 GCA_029858145.1 Nitrospirota bacterium
CCGCACCTCAGCGACTGCACTCGGGAATTCTTTCTGCAGTTCCTCTAGTTTCTTTTTGAAATATTTCCCCATCCTCCTGCACTGGTCGAGGATGAAATCATCTTCGAGCAGGACATCCAGCGTGGTGACGGCGGCGCTGCACGCAAGAGGGTTCCCCCCGAAGGTCGAGCCGTGAGTGCCGGGTTCAAATGCGGCCGCGACCTTGTCGGTCGCAAGCATCGCGCCGATCGGGACACCGCCGCCGAGCCCCTTTGCAAGGGTCATGATGTCCGGGGTGATTCCGTAATGCTCATACGCGAAGAGTTTGCCTGTCCGGCCTATGCCGGTCTGCACCTCGTCGAGGATGAGGAGTATCCCGTGCATGTCGCAAAGCTTTCTGACCTTGGCCAGGTAATCAGGGTCGGGCATTTTAACCCCGCTTTCTCCCTGAATGGGCTCGAGCATGATCGCGCAGGTATTCTTTGTGACTGCTTTTTCGATTGCTTCTATGTCATTGAATTCTACATGTCTGAAGCCCGGCACAAGAGGGTCGAAACCCACCTTGAACTTTTCCTGTCCTGTCGCGCTCAGTGTCGCGAGCGTTCTCCCGTGGAAAGAGTTGAGCGCGGTAATAACCTCGAACCTGTTTTGTCCGACCAATACCTTGAAGTATCTTCTCGCCAGCTTGATGGCTGCCTCATTTGCCTCAGCCCCTGAATTGCAGAAGAAGGCCTTGTCCGCAAAGGAATTCTTGACGAGGATTTTCGCGAGCCTTGTCTGGGGCTCGATATGGAAATAATTTGATATATGGATGAGCCGCTGAGCCTGCTTCTGGATTGCAACGACCAGCTTGGGATGACAGTGGCCAAGACAATTCACCGCGACGCCGCCCACAAAATCAAGATATTCCTTTCCTTCAGTGCTCCAGACCTTCATTCCCCTGCCTTTTCTGATGGCAATGGGAAATCTGTTGTAGGTATGCATCAGGTAATTGCCTGAATCTTCAATCAGCTTCTTTGTTTCCATACTAGGGATAATAACGCATAACTTATTGAAAAATCAAACAAATCCGCCTTTGACAGTATCTCGCGCATCATGGTAGAATCACTTCATGAAAATAGCGGTAACCGGAAAAGGCGGTGTAGGAAAGACTACCCTTTCTTCGATACTGAGCCATCTTTTTGCGTCAGAGGGGAAAAAGGTCATTGCTGTTGACGCGGACCCTGATGCGAACCTCGCCTCCGCACTCGGGGTGCCCAGGGATAAGGCAGAGAAAATACGGCCTATCGCGGAACTCGGAGAACTTATCGAGGAGCGCACTGGCTCCAAGCCCGGAAGCATGGGAGGCATCTTCAAGCTCAACCCAAAGGTCGACGACCTTCCCGAAGGGCTTGGATATAAGATGAACGGCATAATCCTCCTTGTCATGGGAAAGTCCAAGGCTGCTGCCTCAGGATGCTACTGCCCTGAAAATGTGCTTCTCAGGAGACTGCTGAAGCATCTGGTCGTTGAGAGAGATGAGGTGGTGATTGTTGACATGGAGGCAGGGATAGAGCATCTGACAAGGGGGACCGCTGGTTCTGTTGACGCGTTTATTGTTGTTGTAGAGCCCGGCCAGAGGAGCATGCAGACAGCGGGGGTTGTAAGAGATATGGCAAAGGATCTGGGGGTAAAGAAGGTCTTTGTTGTCGCGAATAAGGTCCGCGGTCCGGAAGATATTGCTTTCATAAGAGACGGAATAGGCGATATAGAGATTGCAGGGCATATCAGTTTCAATCACGATATTATGGAGGCAGATATCAAGGGTGCTTCTCCATTCAGTTTTTCTCCCGGCGCAGTGGATGAGGTGAAGAAAATCAAGAATGCGATAGAGAAGATGCTCAATGCGGGATAAGGCTGACGTCAGGAAAGAACTCCTCAGAAAAAGGGACCGCATTCCCGCAGAAGTCAGAAAAGTCAAAAACAGATTGATCCGGGAGCGGCTTTTGTCCCTTGCAGAATTCAAAAATGCCTCCGTTATATTTTTTTTTGCATCGTTCAGGACAGAGGTTGACACAGCGGAACTGATAAAAACATCTCTTTCAGCCGGAAAGCGCGTTGTCCTGCCGAAGGTAGAAAAAGAGAGACATGAACTCCTTCTCTATGAAATAAGAGATTTTGGTGAACTGTCGCCCGGCTACATGGGCATCCCCGAACCCCCTGCGCAGGAGGGGAGGATGAGTATCAATGACGTCGAACTCGTAATAATTCCGGGAGCGGGTTTTGATATCTCGGGAAACAGGATAGGCTATGGAGGAGGCTATTACGACCGGCTCCTGTCCGGGCTGCAGAAACCTGTCACGGTTATTGCCCCTGCCTTTGAAGAGCAGGTGGTGGATTCTCTCCCTTCAGAACCCCATGACATCAGGGTGCAGATGCTTGTCACTGACAGTCGTCTGATACGGTGCATACCTCATCAGTAGAAACATCAGCGTGTCGGGTTCATCAGCTTTTTTTCGTCTTCGCCATGTCTTCGAGGATCTTCAGTTTTGAGATTTCACCGAGCGCGATGAGCGTATCTCCGGCATGAATAGCGCTGCGGAAGGTCGGATTGAACTTCAGATCCCCGTCTGCTTTCTTGATCGCCACGACGATAATCCCGAGCTCCCGTCCGATGCCGCACTCATCAAGCGTAAGACCGGACAGGCGTGAAGCTTCCTGTATCCTCACCTCTTCCATCTGGAGATCGATGTTGCCGCTCTTTGTCGCAAATTCGATAAAGTCCACCACCGCGGGTTTGAGAACGGTATGCGCTATCCTCAGCCCTCCGATATGGTAAGGCGAGACTACCTTGTCGGCGCCGGCCCTCAGGAGTTTCTGCTCCGAGCCTTCTTCTCCGGCCCTTGCCACGATCGAGAGATAGGGGTTCAGGCCGCGGGCGCTCAGGACCACAAAAAGATTTTCAGCGTCGGTGGGGAGAACCGATACCAGTCCTTTTGCCTTTTCGATGCCTGCCTCTACCAGCACTTCATCTCTCGTTGCGTCCCCCTGGATTACAAGCATATCCTCTTTGTCTGCCATGGGAACCGGGTTTTTTTCGATGACGAGGAACTTCAGATTCTTCTCCTTCAGTTCCCTGCAGATGATCTTTCCCATTCTCCCGTAGCCGCATATGATGTAGTGATCTTTCAGTTCTCTGATCTTCTTTTCCAATCTTTTCCTCCCGAAAACATCCTGCAATTCACCTTCCAGAATAATCCTGGCACCTGCAGTCAATGCATACGCGACAGTGCCTACCCCCCCTATAATAAGAACGATTGTAAATACCTTTCCGTCTACGGAAAGGTCGTGTATCTCCTTGTACCCCACACTCGCCAGCGTGATGATGGTCATGTAGAGCGAGTCCAGCAGACTCCACCCCTCGATCAGCATATACCCCAAAGTGCCGAAGGAGATGACGAAAAATATCATCAGAAACGCGAGAAGAAGTTTTTTTCTGAGCTCTTTCACTCAGACCGGGGTTTCCCTGAAAATCTGTACCTAAGCATGGATAATTATAATTGTAAATTATTAAATTTGCCATAATCCTTCTCCTGCTCCAACTGACTGAAAAGACGGTTTTGACATACTTTCCGGTGAAATGCTAAAATTTTCTTTCAATTTTTTGCATTCAAAAACGTGATAAATTTTAAAATGGACCTGAAAAAGATAGAGAAGGGCGTCAGGATGATCCTCGAGGGAATCGGAGAAGATCCTGAAAGACCGGGGATAAAGGATACGCCGAGCCGTGTGGCAAGAATGTATCAGGAGATATTCTCCGGTCTCGAAACGCCGACTGAGGAGATCCTGAAGCATCTTGAAGGAGAAAGCCATGATGAGCTGGTGCTGCTGAAGGATATCCCTTTCTATTCAGTCTGTGAGCATCATCTCCTCCCTTTCATCGGCAAGGCTCATGTCGCTTACATTCCGGGCGCAGGAAAGATCGCCGGTATCGGAGAGCTTGCGAGGGCACTGGAGATATTTGCCAAGCGGCCTCAGGTGCAGGAGCGTCTCACCGCGCAACTTGCTGATGTGATCATGGAAAAGCTGAAGCCGAAGGGGGCGATGGTTGTTATCGATGCGGAACATCTCTGTCTTTCCATGAGGGGGATAAAAAAGGCCGGCGCACGGACGGTAACCTCTGCAGTACGCGGTATATTCAGGACAAAAGAATCGACACGGCAGGAATTGCTTGGATTGATCAAAAAAGGGGACTAAGAAGTGTCAGTGCTTAGTGTAAGGGTGAAAAAGCAGATGCTTTCTTTGCACCGGCACAAAAAATAAAGGAGGAATAAAATGGCTGCAAAAATCATAAGCGGAACTGAAATTGCCGCGCAGATTAGAGAAGAACTCAAGAAAGAAGTCACGGAGATGAAGGAAAAAAACGGGGTCGTGCCCGGTCTTGTGACCATCCTGGTGGGAAAGAACCCTGCCTCGGTAAGCTATGTTACCGGCAAACACAAAGCCGCGGACGAGATCGGGTTCTATTCAGTCCAGGACGATCAGCCCGAGGACATTTCCGAGGCCGACCTGCTGAATCTCATTGAAAAATATAACAAGGACCCGAAGATACACGGCATACTTGTCCAGCTTCCCCTGCCAAAACATATTGATGAAAAAAAGGTGCTCAACGCTATAGACCCTGACAAGGATGTTGACGGGTTTCATCCGGTCAATGTGGGCCGCCTGATGATAGGCGGTGACGAAGTGAAATTTCTTCCCTGCACGCCTGCAGGCATTCAGGAACTGATTGTGCGCTCAGGCTTTGAGACCTCAGGGTCTGAGGTCGTTGTTGTGGGCCGTTCGAATATCGTCGGCAAGCCGATCGCAAATATTATGCTGCAGAAGGGCAGGGGCGCAAACGCAACAGTTACGATCGTGCATACCGGCACAAAGAACCTCGATGAGCATTGCAAGCGCGCGGATATCCTCATCGTCGCCGCAGGTGTCCCAGGCCTTGTAAAACCTGAATGGATAAAACCCGGCGCCTGTGTTATCGACGTTGGCGTCAACCGCGTCGGCGAAAAGAAAAGCGAAAAGACCGGCAAGATGGTGCCGATATTGAAGGGAGACGTTGACTTCGATGCCGCAAAGGAGATAGCGGGGGCGATCACCCCTGTGCCCGGCGGTGTGGGACCGATGACCATTACCATGCTCATGAAGAATACAGTTACTTCCGCGAAGCTGCATTCGGGTCTGCCAGTTAAATAGATGGATAGCGAGCGATATTCTCCGTGGTCTTGCCACGGGGCAAGCGAGCGAATACCTTAAGAAAATATTCCGTGCATTGAGACTCCCTGCGGTCTTGCCGCAGGGGGTCTTCAAGAAAAGCGAACCCCCCGGGAAAAAATAGAAGGCAGGAGTTTCCCCCCTGCCTTTTTTGCGTCTGCGTTGCATGGGAAGTATCTCCGCGCTTTAATTCAAAAGCAGATAAAAAAAGAAATACAATTATCTTTTCTGCCCCAAAAACCTTGACATATTCAGAAGCAGGAGATGATAACATTAGCCTTTGATTTCAATAAGATACAGTGCCTAAAAATTAGGCAGAATGGTGAAACCCTTGTGGTATCAGGGTAATTCGTTTTCTCATACAGAGTTTTCAACATTCCCTGTTAGTTTCTGTGGAAAAGGTACAGAAATCATCCCATAGGGGGACAGAAGTGTTTCAAAAATGAAATAAACAGGAAGCGAAAAAAAATATCGCGGAAAAAAATATGGAGTGCCTTCAGAAGTCTATTACTTGCTTTAGACTGATCAGCATACTGCTTTTGGATTTCACTCAGCGTGATCTCCTTTTGTCATCCTCCGGCCTGACCGGAGAACCCAGCTCTTTCTCTGGATCGCCCGATCAAGTCGTGCAATGACGACGAGACTCTTATTCCGTGTTAAGGGTTACGGCTGGTAGGCTGATTTATCGCCGATGTCAAAGTGAACCGGCATGAAGATTTTCCTGAAGGTAAAGAAGACCAGCATGGCAGCGACGAAGATGAAGCTGTATGCAGCGCTTTCCCCTTTCAATGCACCGACTGAATAGAAGAAAACATATGAGGGCAACAACACCGCCAGCATATAGCCTTCTATCAGCCTGAAGCAGAAAGCCTCCTTTGCGGTGACAAAGCCGAGGCAAAGGGCCAAAGGCAGAAGCAGGAGGGCCCCGTAAGGCGGCACCCTGAAGAGCGGCATTACCGGATTGCCATTTCCGATGAAGAAGAGGACGCAAAGACACGCGGCCGCAAGGTAATAAATCTTCTTCAGAATACGGTGGAACTTCCCTATATAAAGATGGATGAAGAAGACACTCAGGCCGACGCTAAAATACAAAATGAGTAGAAGTATGTTTAAGCTGAGCCCGGAAATGATAAACGGGAAGTCTCCGCCGCCCGGCAGGCTTTTGAAAACGATAAAGGCGGCAAGGCTGAGGATGAGTGCTGAGAGGAATATGCCTGTCCGATAGAGGACTACGGTTATCTTGTCCTCTTTCGTGAGTGGCTGGAAGTAGTTTTTTTCGCCCATGGGAAAGTATACCATAGAAAGCCCTTTTTCTTGTGTCTGGATAGTAAGCCGCCGGAGATTTATTAATGAATTTTTTTTGAAAGGCCGTTATAATCAGCATAATAATTTGTCTCAAAGGAGAAAATCATGGCGAAGACAACGATTCAGGACTTTTTGAAGAAGAAATCAGAAGGCAGAAAGATTACGATGCTCACCGCTTATGATTATCCTTTTGCTCAGATCGTTGATGAAGCAGGAATCGACGCGATACTTGTCGGTGATTCCCTGGGCATGGTCGTGCAGGGGCTTGAAAATACCCTGCACGTGTCCATGGATGAGATGATCTATCATACAAAAATAGTGAGCCGTGCGGTAAAAAATGCTCTTGTTATAGGTGATCTGCCGTTCATGTCCTATCAGGCAGGTATCGGCGACGCGGTAAGGAACGCGGGAAGATTTTTAAAGGAGGCGGGTGCATCCGCGGTTAAACTCGAAGGCGGTGCTGAAGTCGCAGAACAGATCAGGGCGATGACACGCTCTGAAATTCCTGTGATGGCGCATATTGGACTGACGCCGCAGTCTATTCACCGGATGGGCGGATATAAGGTCCAGGGCAAGACAGAGGACGCCGCGAAGAGGCTGGTCGAAGAAGCGCATATTGCAGAGGATGCCGGTGCTTTTGCCCTTTTGCTCGAGGCGATACCGTTGAAGCTTGCAAGAAAGATCACGAAGGAACTTTCGATACCGACGATTGGCATCGGAGCCGGGCCGCACTGTGACGGTCAGGTCCTGGTGCTCCACGATGTCATTGGCCTATTCGAACGGTTTGTGCCGAAATTCGTTAAACGCTATGCGAATCTCAAAGTTGAAGCGCTGAAGGCGATAGTCAAATACCGGGAAGAAGTCGAACAGGGAACGTTCCCTTCAGAAGAGCAGAGTTTTAAATAAATAACCGTTGTGCCTGCCGGAATGGTTTGCGGTGAGTGAAACCGGCAGAGGACATCCCCTGCACATGCTGTTACAGTTCCGCCTTTTCTTTTGATACGGTGACGGGTTCTGCCTTTACTTTTAAAATACGGCGTCCCTTTATCGCGACAATAGTAAATTTCATTGTTTCGGTATTGTAGCTGTCGTCGACGACAGGCAGCCGCTGGAGATTGGAAATGAGAAACCCCCCGATGGTATCATATTCATTTGATTCCGGGATATCGAAACCATAATCCTCGTTGAGGTCTCTTATCGCAAGAGAAGCATCGATCAGCAGCGCACCGTTCGGCAGGCTCTGGACAGGACTTTCCGTGTCATATTCATCACGAATTTCTCCCACGATTTCTTCAATGAGGTCTTCAATGGTGACGAGGCCGGTGACGGCTCCGTATTCGTCGACGACGATCGCCATGTGCTGTCTTTTCTTCTGCATCTCGCGCATCAGGGAACTTATTTTCATCGTCTCCGGCACGAAAAGCGCATTATGCAATATCCTCGGAATTGACAGCTCCCTTTTGTAAGCGAGTTCATTGAATACATCTTTGTTGTAGAGAATGCCCCTGATGTCGGATTTGTCCCTGTCATAAACAGGATAACGCGAAAAATTTTCGGATGAAATCGTCCTGATGATGGTGTCCGGCGATTCATTGATGTTGAACGCGACCATGGCAGTCACCGGCACCATGACCCCCTTCACCGATATGTCGGTAAAGCGGAAAACACTGTGTATCAGTTCATGCTCGGTAGGTTCGAAGATCCCCCGGTCAGTCCCTTCCTCGATGAGAAGCTTGATCTCTTCCTCGCTGATGAACGACCGCTGGGAAAAGGCCTTTGCTCCGAACGGTTTCAGGACGAGGTTTGTGCTGGCTGTCAGTATGTTGACGAAAAAAGATGAAATCCTGGATATAAAGGTTATGGGGCCGGCGACAAAAAGACCCACTCTTTCCGGATTTCTCAATGCAATGGATTTTGGCACGAGTTCGCCGATAATCAGGCTGAGATAGGAAATGACGATAACCACGATCCCTATCGATATTGCTGCTGCGCCTTTCGCAACAAAGGGTATCGGAACCTTTGCCAGTATCGGCTCAAGAGCTGTGACAGATACGGCACCGCCGATGGCGGATGAGAGCGCTCCCATTACTGTTACGCCGATCTGCACAGTGGCGAGCAGCCTGTCAGGTTCGGCCTGAAGCTTCATCAATCTGTTTGCACGGTAGCTGCCCTTTTCCGCAAGATTTTTAATGTATGATTTACGAGAAGTGACTATAGCAATCTCGGATGCAGAAAAAAAGCCGTTGAGGATCAGAAAAATGAGGATAAATATTATTTCGAGTATCATTCTTTAGTTACATATTATACACGAAAGTCTGCTTTGACAACACTAATTCTTCACCCGGATTGAACAGATTTCTGCCATAATTTTTATCATGCTGTCTGTCAGCGGCCAAAACGGAAATTGACTAAATGCGATTCCGCGCATATTATATTTCTACCGATTCAGGAAAACGTGATCCGATCGGGATAATCAAATAAGAGAGAGAGGAAGGATTACTCCATGTCCGAAGCCAGACTCAAGGTTATTTTGTTGCGCCACACACCGCATCCCGAAGAGACCGTAGCAATGGCCGCAAAGCTCTGTTACAGCCCCTCTGACATTACTTCACTGAAGAAGAAGATAGAGACAAAGGACCAGAA
>JAOUFP010000082.1 GCA_029858145.1 Nitrospirota bacterium
TATCGGGGACAGCGCGTTTGCCCATAAGGCGGGCATGCATGTCAACGCGATCCGGAAACACCCGGGGACTTATGAACATATCATCCCTGAACTGGTCGGCAATACGCGAAGGATCCTCGTGTCGGACCAGGCGGGGAAAAGCAGCATCCTGAGAAAGGCCGAAGAATTCGGCATAAAGCTGTCAGGCGATTCTCCGGAGGTGCAGACGATTGTCGCGGAGCTTAAGGACCTCGAAAACCAGGGATACCAGTTCGAAGGCGCCGAGGCCTCCTTTGAACTGCTTATGAAGAGGGCGCTCGGCCTGCACAAGAGATTTTTCGAACTCATAGAATTCAGGGTGATCGTCGAGAAGAGAACGAAGAAAGAAGAGCCAATCAGCGAGGCCACGATAAAGCTGAGGATCGAAAACGAGACTGAACATACGGTTGCCGAAAGCAAAAAGGGGCCGGTCAACGCGCTCGACAAGGCGCTGAGAAAGGCGCTCGAAAAGTCTTACCCTGTGCTCAGGGAAGTAAAACTTCATGACTACAAGGTCCGCGTGCTCACTGCCGGGGCGGGGACTACCGCGAAGGTCCGCGTGCTTATCGAATCCGGCGACAAGGACAAACGCTGGGGGACCGTCGGCGTCTCAGAAAATATCATCGAGGCATCCTACCAGGCGCTCGTCGACAGCATCGACTACAAGCTGCTGCAGGAAGAGCATAAATAACCGCCGGTTCTTGCACGTTTACAGAGACGGACAAGCACCCGCGGGATACACGTGTCCTTCGTGCCTGTTCCAGAGGTTAAGCATCGGGAGAAGGAACCCGCGCAAGAAATACAGGGAATCTGTCGAGGCCTGTGCAGGGGGCTGGATCTGGGATAAGCTTAAGGGACAGTGCACTCCGCCCTGCACCTGATGAAAATCCTGCGCTCGATGGATCATTCAGGCCTCAGCTGTCAAAAAAACTTTTCCCCTCCGTACTGTGATAAGGTAAACTAAAGGCAACCGGGCGTTATATGTTTTTGGACACGATGATGACGGATACCTTTCATGAGAAATAAACGCTTAAGAGATTTAAGAAAGATGCCGCACAGGAAGGACGCCGAAAAGTCCGTCGAAGACATCGTTCGGGAATTGAAGCAGGTGAGCAATCCCTCTGCCGGCTACAGGGAGCAGTCTCTTAAAAAGCACGGGCTCATCTGCGCCAAATGTGGAAGAGAGTTTGAATTCAAGGACCGGCATCTCCTTACCGTCCACCATAAGGACGGCAACAGCAGGAATAATCCCCCCGATGGTTCCAACTGGGAAAATCTCTGTGTTTATTGCCATGAAGATGAGCACAGCAGGGGCCTGCTTGGTGACTATTTCAGGGCCGATGAGTGAAGATGTTGCCTATCACGCTTCCTGCGAATTTCACGGAAAGTGAACGGAACCGGCAGACCGTTGAATAAAGTCAGAAAATAGTGAAAACAAGGTATATCTTTATTCTTCTAAACTTGCTAGCCTTGTCCTGCAGCGGGCGATTTGACGGCTGACGTTACCGGCCGTGGGACGTTGCCATGTATCAGGAGACCACCTGAAACTGCTGTTCCAGGTGGTACACTTCAGGCCCGACTGCGGGAAGGTATTTCCTGACCGCGTCAACTAATTGTTTTGGTATAAACGGCTTGAGTATCCATTCATTTACGCCTGCGCGGCAGGCATGGTTTCTTATCGAAGCCTGATTTTCCGATGTCACCATCAGTACCGGCAGTGATTTGAAATCAGGCATGCTCCTCAGTCTCCCGATCAATTCGATTCCGTTCATCACCGGCATATTGAGATCAGTTATCAGCAGATCAATATTTGTCCCATTCAATTTATCCAGGGCTTCCAAACCGTTTGCCGCTTTGATGACTTCATATCCTTCTTTTCTTAATATTAATGAAATAAGCTCTCTGATACAGAGGGCATCATCCACTACCAATACACTCACTGATTTTCCTGAACTCATCGTGCAAATACCTGCGAATGATTATGTGCAGCAGCAATTTCGGCTATTCTTGCATTCCATGGGATTAACGCTTTGAAAGTGGTAACCCTGTTTTTATGTGCGTTTACCTTCTGGCGGCTTCTTTCTGCCTCGAAAGAATCGATTATCCTGTTTGCCAAATTGAGCAACTTCGCCTGTTCATATAAGCTTATGCCGGCGATATCGGCACAGATTCCAAATCTTTCCCCCCTGAAGAATTCTATGCATTCATCCCTCTCCCCGGGCATCCATAAATCTTCAAGGGACTGCAAAATTATTTTTTCCATCAGACTCT
Source organism: Nitrospirota bacterium (assembly GCA_029858145.1). GTDB lineage: Bacteria > Nitrospirota > Thermodesulfovibrionia > Thermodesulfovibrionales > UBA6898 > JAOUFP01. The sequence goes on from JAOUFP010000082.1 coordinate 2,290, forward strand.
TGAGGCAGGCAACCTTCTTATTCCTTTTTTTGGTGTTTGTCATTTCCCTCTGCTTCATCCAAGTCCCCCCCTTTTCATTTGCTGATCCATAAATACCGCTGACAAAATCCTCGTCATCCCCAATCAGAGGAGGTCAGCGAAAAAAAATATCCCCATCATATCCCTCGATGCTGCTTTTGGTGCGGAAGGCTCAATGCTGACAACGGAATAAACGCCCGCTTTAAATAAAGAACTGCGAAATTCTTTTTATATATGAGACTTAGTTTACCTGGAGGGGATCATGATTGCTATCGGCGGGATTCCGAAAATGTTGTAGGTATTTGTCCTACAAATGAAGGGGGGGCATTTCGGAACATATGCCGGGCCTCAGTTCCGCAGAAAAAGTGATATCGTATCAGCTGTTATGCTGCAGGAAGTCCCGCTCACTGACATCCAGTTCCACCGGTATAGGGATACTTACTGAAATGGAAGTGCCTTTTCCCCGCGTGCCGACTATTTCCATTTCTCCATTCATAATGTTGACGCGTTCACGTATGCCCAGAATCCCGAACGATGCCGGTTTGGCAATCTGCTTTCTGGAAACACCTCTTCCGTTGTCCTCAACAGACAAATTGATCCACCCGTCTCCCTTTTCGAAAAGCACATCGATATTTGTTGCCCCCGAGTGGCGAATGACATTTGTCAGTATCTCCTGAAAAATACGGAAGATGTTCGTAGAAAGGTCCTTATTCAGGATTATCTGTTCGGGTATTATAATCACACTGCAGGAGATGCCTGAAATTCTCTGGAACTCCGCGGCCTGCCACTCAATAGCCGCCGATATGCCGAGATGATCCAATATGCCGGGTCTCAGTTCGGTGATAATCTTTTTTACCGTCCGGATTGTCGCATCGATCTGTGAAAGCATTGCCTTTGTTTTTTCACACAGGGCACCATGGTCACAGTATTTATCCTTTATCCAGGAAAGATCTATTTTGAGCGCGGTCATGATCTGCCCAAGTTCGTCATGTATTTCACGCGCAATCATTGTTCTTTCATCCTCTCTTGCGGATTGTAAATGAGCGGCAAGATTACGCAGCTGTTCCTGGGAAAGTCTTAAAGCCTCTTCCGCGTTAAACCTGTAGATAACTTCTCCGATAATGAGGGATAAGGATTCGAGAAATTCCACTTTTTCCAGCGGGACCATTCCATCCCTTTCGTCAGCCAGGTGTACAGCCCCGAAGATCTTGTCCCTGTAACTGACCGGGATGAGCGCCACTGATTTGAATCCGCTCTGAACACAAACTCCGCGGAATCCCGACTTTTCTTCTTCTGACAACGAATTCACAAATGCAAAGGTGTTATTGCAATAAAAGGAACCATTCTCTGTCATGAAGGCCGAATCCGCGGGCTCAGGAGTCATCTTGATGGCCCTTATGCAGATACACTGGTCCCGCTCGACGGACAGGAAATTCTCTGTTCGCATAAATTCATCGCTAAAGCCTGTGGATGACTCATAAGGTATCTGACCGGTATCATCAAGAACCCTTATCCCGATACAGCGGCATCCGCTCCATTCCTGAAGAGCCTGGACCACAGAAGTAATGTAGTCCTTTCTCGAAATTTGCGGCACAAACATTTGAAGAAGCTTATTCGTGATATCGATACGGTTTTCGCTCTCTCTTTGTTCGGTAATGTCACGAAGGGACAAGACAACAAATTCCAATTTATTCGAATCATCCAGTATGGGAACCACGTTCATGTCCCAGACGGCAGCTTCCTTCCCGGCATTATCCGCAAAGTCCAAAGATTGTCCAAAGACCTTGTATGGCTCTCTCTTTTCCACTACTCTCCGGAAGTGCTCTTTCATTTCTCCCGAAGGGAACAAGTCAAAATAGTTACGCCCGGCAAATTCAGTTGCAGCACGATTGCAGGCCCTGGCAAACGTTTCGTTAACGCGTATAAAGTTAAACTCACGGTCGAGAAATACTACACAGGAGGGAGAATGCATGAAGAATGACTCCAGAAACTTTGTTTTTTCGACCAGTGCATCGTTTGTCCTGTTGCGCTCGGCAATTTCTGATTCCAGTTCCGCATTGAGTTTTTCGAGATCGGCGGTCCTCTCCAGGACCTTGCCTTCAAGCTCGTTGTGCGCTTGTTTTAATGCTTCCAGCGTCTGCCGGCGCTCGGTGATGTCTTCAATAACCGAAATACCAGTAATCGGCTGTCCCGCTGCATCGAAGACGAAAGTGCCGGTTACATTGACCCAGACAATTGAGCCGTCTTTGCGGATATATCGCTTTTCTATTTTCCATCCGTCCGCTTCACGATTCAAAGCCCTCTCCACAGATTCGAAGTTTTTCTCCAGGTCGTCGGGATGTGTTAAGTCACTGAACGAAAGATTGTACAACTAATCGGCAGTATAACCGCAGATTTTGCAAAAGGTATTGTTGACCCTGGTGAAACGGTTTGTCTTTAAATCGAGCTGAGCCATGCCCACGGCCGACAGTTCAAATATGCAGCGGAATTGTTTTTCACTCTCACTTAGCGCCTCTTTGCTCTGATGCAGATTTCTGAATATGAGATCATAAGGCCTTGTCAGGCCCGTAAGGATAATGGCTCTGTAAATGAAGTAGAATGAGAAGACCCCGAGAAAGTGTCCGAGCATATTTGAAATTGAATAGACATTCGCATATGCGGTAAAAAAAATCCCCTGGGCAACAGCTGCCAGTATTGACAGTACAAGCATTCTGAGAGTTTTTTTGTCAAAATCCTTCCGCTTTTGCAGCAATAAGCCGAGAGAAGCCAGAAATAAGAGATTGACAACGTGTTCGCTTGTCATTTTAAAGGGGGTCAGCCCTGTTCCCTCGGTATAACAGTCAGGAAATATTTTCCAGTAAAAAACAGACACAAGTAGGAGCGAGGTCACACAAAGATACGCTGAAAATGTTATCGCGGTATTCAGTTTTTTTCGTATAAAAAGCGGCGCCAAAAGGAATGTCACGCCCGAGAGATATCTGGCCGCAATCCATAACTGAGTGGGCAGATTAGATCCATATCCCTGAAATACCCCCATACCCTTATAGGCAAGGATATGGAGGAGATAAAGAATCCCTATAAACAAAAAAGCTATGCCTGTGAACAGGAGATAACCGTTATCAAGCATCTTCCGCGAGTTCCAGGCGAGCACAAAGACGCTGAAGATGATGACCACACCGGTCAGATCAATAAGACTGTGAAACAGGAGGTAGCTGTAACGGCTGGTAAGGTACAAACCTGTCAGTATTAATACGCCAAACAGGAAGGCCGTATAATTACCGTGGACGGGGGACTGTTTATCCTGAATTTCCATATTTTGAAAAAAAAACTGATTTTTAGTTTAGAACAAAAGGTTGCGTTAATCAAGCCCCGTCTGCAGCATATGCCGCGTTATGAAGGTTTTGCGGCTCTATGCCCTGTCACGACCGGCAGCGTACCGCGTTTTCCGGGTTCGATTAAGCGTCTGATCGTCAACATGGGAGATCTCAGGAAATAATTGCACGGACCTGCGAGCTTTCAAAAGAACCGCCGGTGCCGGACAAACTCCCCTTCAGCGGCTTTTTCCGGCAGGGATGAGCCGGCTGATGCTGCATAGCTTCTTGCATGGGGAAAGAATGACGGGCGAACGGGAAATTATCAGGGCATGTGCGCCGCTTTTTTCGTCCCCTTTCCGAATGTGGTTGATCCGGAAAAAGTTTCGCCGGAATATGAGGTGCCGCGGCTATTTTTAAGGATTCTCATTCTGTCTGCAGGGACACCTGCACGGAATGTCATCAGGGCATTAATGCCGGTTTGAATATATCCATGGAGTTCCTCTGATAAAACTGCAGCAGTTTCGGGCGACAAACTGATTTGAGTTGCAGTCCATGGATTGAGCCTGAACTGATATGCTGAAGGATTAAGCTTCGGTGATATCACAAAAAGCCTGTCCCCCTTCACAAGACCAACGGTCTGGCCGCTTCCGGACGGCTTTATGACCGCCCATCCCTGATCAGCGGGAGCAAGCCGGAAGAGGTCTCTTCCCCATGACTGGCTGAGGCTCCTGATTCCCATAAGCCCCATTACTGTCGGCAACACATCAACCTGGCTGCCTACGGTATGGATTTTCCGGTTTGCCCCTTTGGCATCCCGGGGATAATAGAGAAGCAGCGGCACATGGTAACTCGACAGGTCCATCATGGCCATAGGAGATCTGTACGCAAACCCGTGGTCTCCGACAATGACAAAAAGCGTATCATTAAACCATGGCTCCCTGCCTGCGAGATCAAAGAAACGTCCCAGCGCCCAGTCACTGTATCTTATGCCGTTCAGGCGCGGCATCAGCTCTTCAGGTCCGCTGAGGCCGGAAAAAGGCGCAGGAGCGGGCAGGTTGAAAGGCGCGTGGTTGCTTAGGGTCTGAAGCAGGGCAAACGTCGGCCCCTGGGCCGCCAGCTTACTGATTTCTTCGACTCCCCTCAGGAACATATCTTCATCCGAAACACCCCATGTCGGATCTTTGAATTTAGGATTCCTGTAGTCGTCACGGCCCACAAAATATTTCATACCCTGGTTCCTGAAAAAACCCTCCTGATTGTCCCACGTGAAGCTCCCGTTGTAAACATATATGGAACGGAAGCCCTGTTCGTGCAGCAATGAGATAAAAGACCTGAACGGTTGCTGCCCAAGGTTGTTCTTCATAAGATACTCAAACCCCGGGAGGTTTGGGAAACTGCATGTCGTGACAAAGAGGCCCTGGTGAGTATGGGTGCCCTGCGAAAAAAAGCGGTCGAACAGGATGCCTTTTTGCGCAAGCCGGTCCAGATTCGGGGTGGCACCGTAAGGAGCTCCCATAGTCCCGACAAATTCACCGGAAAGGCTTTCCATAATTATCAGGACAACATTCCTTGGAGGGTGATCGTAGGCCAGCGTCCTTCCGGCACTGCCGGGATAACGGAGCAGCGCATAGCCGTCATCGGATATAACGCGGTCTCCCTGCTGAAGGACCAACTGACGCGCAGTCGCCAAAGCATGCTCCTGCGGAAGCCGGTTGATCCAGAACCTGCTTAAGACATGGCGTTGACGTTCCAGCGCCGCTTTTGACAAGGTGAAAATTCCGTTCAGCGCGAGGTGGTTTGCAAAGGTGTTGCGGCTGAAGTACGCATCCCCCCAGCGCAAAGGCATTTGCTGTATGCCGCCCCGGGCCCCGATCACCAGGACAGCAGCCAAGACAAGCCCCACGGGCAGGACCTTCCCGAGATAGGTCTTCCATGTAAAAGAAGACGTGAGCGGCGTCGTATTTATCTGCAGTTTCAGCGCATACCCCATGAGGACGGTCAGGACAAGCCAGAGGATCAGATACGGAATAACCGGATAACCGTTCCACACCATGCTTATCACTGTGGCATGATCATCAAGAAGGTACTGGATAGCAAGCTGGTTGAAACGGTCATGAAATTCACGATAAAACTCAAACTCAGCCAGACCGAGAAAAATCAGGGGAGACCAGACAAGTGACAGCAACCAGGGAAAAAATCTTAACATACGGGTCTGATACTGCAGGCCGTAAAATGGGATGAGACCCCAGAAGAGCAGGGGCGAGAGCAGATAGCAGGTGATGGCAGCATCAAAACGGGCTCCCACGAAGAAGCTCTGCAGAAGCGTCTGGAGAGGGACATCATCGGCAAAATGCACATTGCGCAGCAACAGCCCCATTCTGAGAAGGGAAAAAATGATCATCCAGACACAAAACATCCGTATCAGGACGGATATGTGAGGGGGAACAACAGACGGTCTGCGCATAAAAAAATTACTTTGTAACCTTCTTCCCTGAGAACAATGGAATTCTTTTTAGTGTAAACTCATCAAAATCAGCACCCATAAGCATAATCGAATTTGCTCTGAAGAAGCAATTTTTTGCATCTGCAAATCCTGCATCGGTTGTCTGATTCCGAAACCTGAAGCGGCAGGGTCGTACGTCCGGTTCAACGGCGATGGAGCGGCAGCTGTCAGAGGTTGCAGTCGGCCGATTATTTCAGGCTGATGATCAAGGCATGTTCGTCACACTCGGGGAACTTCGGACATCTTACGCAGTCGCCCCATATCTTCTGGGGAAGGCTGGATTTGTCCGTATCGACGAAGCCCATCTTCTTGAAAAAGAGGGGCTGGTAAGTGAGCACAAAGACCCGTTTGATGCCGAGAGCCTTCGCCTCAACCAGGCAGCGTTTGACCATCTGCTTCCCTATCCCGAGCATCTGATATTCCTTCCTCACCGCGAGGGAACGGACTTCGGCAAGGTCTTCCCAGAGCACATGGAGGGCGCACACTCCCTTAATGGTCCCGTCTTCCTCTGCAACAACGAAATCCCTGATGTTCTCATAGAGTTCGTTTATGGCCCTCGGGATCATCTGTTCCTTGCGGGCAAATTCATTGATCAGTTTCTGAATTTCCTTGACGTCAGCAATGACAGCTTTTCTTGTTTTCAAGGTAGCGTATTCCTTCCAGAAGTGAATTTTTATTGATCCCGGCAGCCTTATTCCTGGCTGAAACAGGCGGGAAAGAAAAGAGTATATCGAAAGACGATATTTTCAGGAGACCTGTTTTCGCGATCAGGGCTCCGAGCATTACCATATTTGCCGCTTTGGTGTCCCCTGCGGTGTCAGCTATTTTTGTTGCCGGAACGCCGACAGGGGTGACGGTATTCCTTAAAGCAACGCCGTTTACTAGTGACGAATCAAAGAAGAGCAGCCCCTTCTTCTTCAGACACGGCAGAAACCGCTCAAGGGATGCCCTGTTCATTGATATGAGGATATCGGGGTTCTGCACTACCGGAGATCCGAT
>JAOUFP010000497.1 GCA_029858145.1 Nitrospirota bacterium
TCCTTGTTGAAGACAAAACCTTCTTCTTCCGTAAATCCGGAGAAGATAAAGCGGAGGATTTCACCTTTAATTTTGGCCTCGACCTACACAGCTTCTCCATAAACATGAAGGTCGTCCCGCAAGAGAATAAGTTTGAATCCAGAAGCTGGGACGTCAAGAATAAAAAGGAGATTGCATATACAGCGGAAGGCGCGCCGACTTCAGCGAAAATGGAGATGTATCCTTCCAAGGGCAGCAATGTGTCGGCGTCGCTGCTTGATGAGGTGGCCGTTGACGCTGCGGACGCCGAGAAGCTGGCTAAGGCAAAATATGACTCCGTTTTAAAGGACGTCATCACCGGTGAAGGCAAGTGCTGCGGAAATCCGAATGTAAGGACCGGAAAAACAATAAAGATAGAAGGCATCGGAGAAAGGCTGAGCGGAAAATATTACGTAACTTCCTCTGTCCACACTGTAAACGACGAGGGCTATACTTCGACATTTAAAGTCAGGAAAGTGATGAAATGAGCATTGTGGATCTGTTGGAAGAAAGAAATAAGGTACAGGCGAAGATATCCGGGGTCATGATCGGTATCGTAACAAACAATCAGGACCCCGATAAACTTGGCCGTGTAAAGGTCAAGTTTCCTCGAATAAGCGGAGAGGATGAATCAAATTGGGCAAGGGTCATATCTTTTATGGCAGGTAAGGAACGAGGGGCATTTTTTCTCCCGGAGGTAGATGACGAGGTGCTTGTGGCTTTTGAATATGGTGATATCAATATGCCTTATATTATAGGCTCATTATGGAATGGTGTGGATAAACCGCCTGAAACCAATACTGACGGAAAGAACAATAAAAGAGTGATCAAGTCCCGGAGCGGTCATATTATCAGGCTTAATGATGAGGATGGCAAGGAAAAGATTGAGATAATCGATAAATCAGAAAAAAACCTTATTTCAATTGACACGAAAGAAAACAAGATAACCATAAGTTCTGATAAAGACATAGAGATTTCTGCAAGAAATGGGAAGGTAAAAATTGAGGCAAAAGATATAGAGATAAAATCATCCGCTTCAACTAAAGTAGAGGCAAGTGCAGGAATGGATTTAAAGGCATCCGGGAATATGACAGTCAAAGGCGCAACAGTGAATATTAATTGAAAGGAGCAGCTAATTCATGGGACAGCCAGCTGCAAAGCAGGGAGATAAGATCATGGCAACGGATACACATATTATTATGATTCCTGCGCCTCCTGGCCCTCCTGTCCCAACACCATTGCCGCATCCATTTATGGGAATAATTGACGGCAATCTCAGTTTAGATGTGAAGATAATGGGGATGCCTGCAGCTACTGTGGATTCAATGGCATCGAACATGCCGCCTCATATTCCACAGGGAGGGCCATTTCAGAAACCGCCTTCAAACAAAGCAACAATAAAAATGGGAAGCGCTACAGTAAAGATAAACGGCAAGATGGCGGCAAGGAACGGCGATAAGGCAATGACTTGCAACGACCCGTCTGACTTGCCCGTTGGTACGGTCATGGCGCTTGGGACGGTTTTTATCGGAGGATAGATGGCTGAAGCGGATTTTCTCGGAAAAGGCATAGGATTTCCGGTCAGGATCAAGAACGGCAGAATATCCATGTCGGAAGGGAAAGACCTAATTGAGGAATCAATAATGATCATTCTCAGAACGGCAAAAGGTGAAAGGGTCATGAGACCTGATTTCGGATGCGGCATACAGGAGCTTGTCTTTGCGCCTAACAGTACGGCTACCGCAACACTTATAACCCATTATGTAAAAGAAGCTCTGCTTAAATGGGAGCCGAGAATAGAAGTGACTGACGTGAGTGTTTCACCAGATAAAGAAGAAAACAATAAACTCAATATTAATATCGAATACATAGTTAAGAGCACAAATACAAAGAAAAATCTTGTATATCCATTTTATCTTGAAGGAAGAAAATGAATTTTAATGCGCCGCTAATTGATGAACGTAAGGTACAGCAAATATATGAACAGGCACTTGAACTGGCAAAAAAATACTGTCCGGAATGGTCCAACGTTAAGGGAAGCACTCAAGATCCAGATGATTTAGGAATAGTTTTACTGAAACTTTTTTCAAAACTTACAGAAACCGTCATAGGACAGGTAAATAGAATCCCGGAAAAACACCTTCTTGCCTTTTATGATTTCATAGGGATAGACCACATGCCGCCTGC
>JAOUFP010000083.1 GCA_029858145.1 Nitrospirota bacterium
TTCAGATGCAGGCATTTCCGTAGACGGAAAGGAAATCTCGATCTCTGCGGTTACGGATCCGGCAAAGCTTCCATGGAAAGACCTTAACGTAGATATCGTCATTGAATCGACCGGCCTTTTCACTGACAGGGCGTCAGCCCAGAAACATATCGATGCCGGTGCAAAATGGGTCCTGATATCAGCGCCTGCAAAAGAACCTGATGCCACCATATGCCTGGGCGTCAACGAGGAAACCCTTGATGTGGCGAAACACAAGATCATCTCCAATGCATCATGCACCACAAACTGCCTCGCCCCTGTCGCTAAAGTGCTCCTCAATAATTTCGGCATCGTACGGGGATTAATGACAACCATTCATTCCTATACAAACGACCAGAGAATTCTCGATCTGCCGCATAAAGACCTGAGAAGGGCTCGCGCCGCGGCACTTTCAATGATACCAACCACCACGGGCGCCGCGAAAGCGGTCGGCCTTGTGCTGCCGGAGATGAAAGGCAAGCTCGATGGCATGGCGATCAGGGTACCAACTCCGAATGTCTCTGTTGTGGACCTCGTTGCGGAGCTCGGCAAAGACGCCACCGCCGAAGAGGTGAACGCTGCCCTGAAGAAAGCGGCAGAGGGACCGATGAAGGGGATACTGCAGTATACTGAAGAACCGATCGTTTCCATCGACTGCAACGGCAACAGTCATTCTTCTGTCGTTGATGCTTCTGTTACAAAGGTCCTTGAAAACAGGATGGTAAAAGTTCTCTCGTGGTACGACAACGAATGGGGATACAGTTCTCGACTGAGAGATCTCGCAATCCATATCATCAACAAGAGAGGCTGATATAAAGGAGTCGATTCCCAATGATACGAAAGAGCAGCTCAGATACTTCGGCAATAAAGGATGTGCTTAACAAGCTTTCGATCGATGAGCTCAACATAAAAGGCAAGAGGGTGTTCATCAGGGTTGATTTCAACGTACCCTTTGATGACAACCTGAGGATTACGGACGACAGCAGGATACGTTCCACACTGCCGACGATCAATTATGCGATCGATGAAGGGGCGAAGGTTATTCTCGCCTCTCACCTGGGAAGGCCGAAAGGGAAACCCGACCCCCGGTTCAGTCTCGCGCCTGTCGCAAAGAGACTGCAGCGCCTGCTTGACAAGGATGTGCTGTTTGCACCTGACTGCATTGGCCCTCAGGCAGAAAATCTTATCTCCAAAATGAAAGGCGGTGACGTCGTTCTTCTTGAGAACCTGCGATATCACGCCGAAGAAGAAAAAAATGACGAGGGCTTTGCAAAGAGCCTTTCAGCTCTCGCTGACTTCTTTGTCAATGACGCGTTCGGCGCTGCTCACAGGGCGCATGCGTCGACAGTTGGGATAGCAAAGTTCCTCCCCTCTGCTGCAGGCTTTCTGATGAAAAAGGAAATTGAGTACCTGAAGGGCGTTGTCGAAAATCCGATACGGCCTTTTGTCGCTATCCTCGGAGGAGCAAAGGTCTCCGGGAAAATAGGGGTGCTCGAGCACCTCGAGAACAAGGTCGACAAAGTACTTATAGGCGGGGGTATGGCATTCACTTTCATCAAGGCCATGGGTTATGAAGTCGGGGACTCGCTTGTCGAGGCGGACATGGTCGAAACAGCACAGCGGATAAGGAAGAAACTGAAAAACGCGGGAATAAAATTCTACCTTCCCGTTGACTGCGTTATCGCTCAGACCCTCGAACCGGGAGCGGAAACCAAAATAGTCCCGACACTGGAAATCCCGAAGGGATGGAAGGCCCTCGACATCGGGCCTGCGACGGTAAAACTCTTCTCAGAGGCCCTCGAAAACGCCAAAACCATCCTCTGGAACGGTCCTATGGGGGTATTTGAAATCGATGCCTTCTCCAGGGGAACTTTTTCGATTGCCCATTCAGTCGCCGATGCGTATGCCCTGACCATCGTCGGCGGAGGGGATACAGACCTCGCGGTACACAGGGCCGGAGTGACAAATGCTCTTTCCTTCATTTCCACAGGCGGCGGCGCGTCTCTCCAGTTGCTTGAAGGCAAAGAATTGCCGGGAATAGCTGCGCTGACTGATAAGAATCCCTAGAAGCTGAAAAAGAAACGGCAGGGCGTATGATACATATGCCCTGCCTCATTTTTAAGTATACAATCCTGCCGCCTGTTTCCCGCCTGGTGAGCCGGAACCTTCCCTTCAGATTACCGGAGCTAATTCCGGATCCGTTATTTTGTGCGGCAGCTTCCCGTTAACAGGAGATAAAATCCCTCTTTTGAGTTCTACAATAGAGGGGCTCTTGCTTTCGAATTCCTTTATCAGGAATGACGCAGCAACTTCCGGCTTGATAAGATCTCCGCATGTGAAGATGTCAACCGCCGCATACGAATACTCTGGCCAGGTATGTATCGAAAGATGTGATTCAGCAATGATCACCATGCCGCTGATGCCAAATGGGCTGAATTCATGGAAGGATATGTCAACGATAGTTGCTTTTGCTTCCTTTGCTGCAGAAACCAGTGCATTTTTTACCTTTTTCAGGTCCTTCAGAATCTTCGGGTTGCAGTCCCTCAATTCCACCAATAAATGGGTACCTAAAGCATGCAATCCTCTACCCCCTTTAAAGTTGGTTTTAGGCATTAAATGCCTTCTTAAGCTTGACATTTTATAGCAAGGAAATAACCATTGTCAAGCAAAAAACCATACCCCGAAATGCTAAGGGATCACCTTGTTTAACTTATATTCAACAATACCCGATGCTCCGGCTTTCTTGAGCTTAGGAATAAGCTCACATACCGTCCTTTCATCTATCACTACGTCGAGATCATACCACCCTTCATCCGACAGGGCGGATATCGTAGGTGAGTGCATGGCGGGCAGAAGACTCATTACACGCTTGAGGTCTTTCCGGGTAACGTTCATCTTAAGGCCGACCTTCTCTTCAGCGGCAAGTGCTCCCTTCAGAAGCATAACGATATTTTCCATCTTCTGCCTTTTCCATTTGTCCTGCCAGGCCTTCTTGTTCGCGATGAACCGGGTGCTTGATTCAAGAACTGTTTCTACTATCCTCAGATTGTTCGCCCGGAGAGAAGACCCCGTTTCCGTCAGCTCAACGATGGCATCTGCCAGATGAGGCGGCTTCACTTCTGTGGCTCCCCAGGAAAAATCGATCTCAGCTTTGATATTCTTGGACTTGAGGTATCTCCTGGTGAAACCCACCAATTCAGTCGCGATCCGTTTGCCATTCAGATCTTTGATTGTTTTTATCTTCGAATCATTCGGCACCGCGATTACCCACCTGACGGGCCTGAGGCCTTCCTTCGCGTAATTCAATTCGGCAACCTCATGCACATTGGCAGCCTGCTCCATTATCCAGTCATACCCGGTCAACCCGCAGTCAAGAATACCGTTTTCAACATACCTGGCCATCTCCTGGGCCCTGATCAGCATTGATTCTATTTCCGTGTCCTCAAAAACAGGGTAATAGGAACGGCCTGAAACTGATATGTGATAGCCTGCCTTTCTGAAGAGTTTCAGCGTGGATTCCTGGAGACTCCCTTTTGGCAAACCCAGATTGAGTATCTTACTTTTTGATTTCATCCATCTATTCCTTCCTGATTTATTTATTTCTTTGTTGCGTCTTTCAGACCCCTTTTCCTCACCCTGATCGTATTGCCGTGAGCCTCGAGTCCTTCGGTATCAGCGATCGTCTCCACAATCTTTGATAACCGCAAAAAACCCTTCTTGCCGAAGCTGAGCATGCTCGACCGTTTATAGAAATCATACACGCCGAGGGGGGAAAAAAACCGGGCAGTGCCGCCTGTCGGCAGCGTATGATTCGGGCCTGCGGCATAGTCTCCGAGCGCCTCGGGTGTCCAGGGGCCGAGGAATACGGCGCCGGCATGCTCGATCAGGGGTAAGATATCCATGGGGTTTTCCGTCATGACTTCCAGGTGCTCAGGTGCTATCTGGTTTGAGAGACTGACCGCATCACGAATATTCCTGGCTATCACTATAGCACCGTAATTATCAAGAGAAGCACCGGCGATCTTGCGCCTCTTAAGAACAGCCAACTGCAGGGCAATCTCACCAGACACCTTTTCCGCCAGGCTGTGCGAATCAGTTATCAGCACTGAAGAGGCGAGTTCGTCATGTTCAGCCTGGCTTAACATATCCGCTGCGATAAAGGCCGGATCTGCCGAACTGTCCGCGATAACGAGAATCTCGCTCGGGCCTGCGATCATGTCGATGTCAACGACCCCGAACACCATTTTCTTCGCTGTCGCGACATAGATATTGCCGGGCCCGACAATCTTGTCGACTTTTTTGACGGTCTTTGTCCCGAATGCCATTGCAGCCACTGCCTGTGCTCCGCCGATCTTATATACCTCTTTTATTCCGAGCATCCTTATGGCAGCCATCACATAGGGATTTATCTCCCCGCCGGGAACGGGAACACAAACCGCGATCTCTTTTACCCCGGCGACCTGAGCAGGGATGACATTCATCAAAACCGTTGACGGATACGCAGCCTTTCCTCCCGGGACATAAACGCCGACCCGCTTCAACGGATGTATTATCTGCCCGAGCACCGTGTCACCTTCAGAAAAAGACCATGAGCTTTCCGCCTGCATCGCGTGAAATTTTCTTATCCGCTTTGCCGCCCCTTCCAGCGCCTTAACAATTTCGGGCCTTGCCTTGTCAGAGATTTTTCTGATCTCTGCCGGCGTAACAGTAATCTTTCCCGCCTTTTTATCATCATATTTTTTTGTATATTTCAGTACGGCGCCGTCACCATTCATCTTTACATCCTGCAGGATCTCACTCACACTCCGTTCAACCGAACTGTTTGCAGCAGTTCCCCGCACCTGCAGGTTTTTCAGGAAGGCAAGGAAATCGGATTTCTTCTTGATAATTTTCATGTCTTTTCATTCTATCGGTTAGGTTGTAATTATTCAAGTTTTTTGCATTTTGCTCCGGGAATCCCACCGCAGGGCACTTTCTCCAAGGGCTGCTGTATAATGTGACCAATTACATTGACACTTGGACTTGCTGTTGAGTAAAGTTTATTATGTCAATTATTTTGGAAATAAGAAAAAAAATACGGTTTCTCATCTTAGTTTTCAGTATCGTTATTGCCACCTTTTTCCTTATTATCTATGCGCACCTGTATGAACCTGTTCTCCCTTTGTTTGATTTCTACGCCAATGTCTCTTTTCCCTTGTTGTTGACTTTCACGTCCATCCTCGCTGTTCTCGGGCTGTACCTTTTAATACTGCACTCAAGACAGACTCTCAGAATCATAAAGGATTACAGCTCCCAATTGGACAAATTGATGAACGTTTCGAAGGACCTGAGGGAAGAGATGTACAGCGATATTCTCCTCGAAAAGATAATGGACTACTCAATGTCCATTACCGGTTCTGATGCCGGCTCTCTCTTATTGATGGATGATTCCCACAGGCTTGTGTTCAATATTATAAGGGGTCCTAAGGCTTCGCGGCTGCTGGGGACATCCCTAGAACCGGGAAAGGGTCTTGCGGGATGGGCCGCTGAAAAGGGCTCTTCACTGCGCGTTAATGATGTTTCCAAAGATGCGCGGTTCAGCCCTGAATATGATTCCGGGACAGGCTATCAGACCAGATCAATCATGTGCGTCCCGCTGAAAACAAAAGACAGAGTAATCGGCGTGCTTGTACTCCTGAACAAAAAAAATGAACTTCCCTACAGTGAACGTGATGAAGAGATTATCACGTATCTCGCCAGCCAGGCTGCTATCTCTATTTTAAAAACCAGGTTCGCGGAAGACCAGAAAAATTATGAAATTCATCTCACGGAAATATTGCTCGATGCCATAGATTCGCTGATATCCAACAAAAGAGGGCATTCAAAAAGGGTTGCCAAGTTCTGCAGCATTATCGCAAAAGCTGTTAATCTGCCTGAAGAAGACCAAAAAAGACTTTTTTTTGCGAGTCTTCTCCATGACATTGGTTTTCTCAAGCTGAATATCGATGAAATTTTTGACAAGCATGAATACATGAAACACCCGGTCGTAGGTTATGAATTGATAAAACCCATCAACTTCTATGTCGAGATTGCGCCCATCATTCTCCACCATCATGAACGCTATGATGGTCATGGATACCCCTCGCAGATAGGGGGAGATGCGATACCCGTGGAATCGCGCATTATTCACATAGCAGAGGCTTTTGATGCCATGACAAGCCCCCTGTCCTATAAAATACCCATGCGCTTTGAAGATGCCATTGATGAACTTCAGCGCCATGCGGGGACACAGTTTGACCCGGATCTTGTACGCATATTCAGTGAGCACATCACCCACAAACACATGGAATAATCTTACGCCGGGGGAAATCTATTTACGGGAAATCCCGCTTCGCCAATTGCCGTGAAGACCTGAAGCGGGCAGCCGCATTGGACAATCCGTACAGAATGAAACACATTAAGCTGATTATGGAATATGACGGCACAAACTATCAGGGCTGGCAGACCCAGAGGTCGGGCCTGACACTCCATGATTTTGTGTGCAAGGCTATAGCCGGCATTACCGGTGAAAACATAAAGCTTACCGGTGCCAGCAGGACAGATGCCGGGGTCCACGCACTGGGACAGGTGGCGGTATTCGGCACAAATACGAAGCTTTCGTCTGATACCATAAAAAGGGCCCTCAATGCCAGACTGCCAAGAGACATCCGCATTCTGGAGGCTGAAGAGTCTGGAGCTGATTTTCATCCGAGATATCAGGCTGTTAAAAAGAGTTATTTTTATCTCATCGAAAAAACTCAAAAACAGTCTGTTTTTTTTCACCGTTACGCATGGGGGATTCCGGTAACCCTTGACCTGTCCGGCATGAGCAGCGCTGCAGCGCTGCTTGAAGGGAAGCACAATTTTGCCGCCTTCAGAGGCGCAGGCTGCGGGGCGAAAACAACCGTCAGAACAATACATTCGGTCACCCTCGCCGGATATGATTCCATAGACTTCATGACTGCAAGAATACGGGGAGATTTTATAAAAATACGAATTGAGGCAAATGCCTTTTTGCGGCACATGGTCAGAAATATTGTCGGCACGCTCACAGAGGTGGGCAAGGGTAAAATCCGGCCGGAACAGGTCGAAGACATCCTTGCATCCTGCGACAGGAATATGGCCGGACCTACAGCTCCTGCGAAAGGCCTTTTTCTTGAAAAGATTTTTTACGAGGATGCCTGCTGAATGCCCGCCTTTTGAGGCGGCGAGGAAGGCAGGCTATCTCAGATAATAATCCTTGCCCGCTGAGCATTCCCCGTCCTCCCCGGGACGGGGCGCCTAACTGAATAAAACTGTCATGTCATCAAACCTTTTAAGCATTTCAGCGCCGTATTTACCGATGCCCTTCCTGACTTCCTCGATTGATGCTTCACGAGAGACAGTTCCTGTTTTTTTCGAATAAAATTTATCCGCATAACAAATGATCTTCTCCTCCAGGGTCAAAGGAAGCATGTCTCTGACCGGAAGGGGCAGGTTACGGCTTCTAATATCGCCTGCGCTCAAGCCGACCCCGACATGTCTTTCACAGACAAGCGCGTGCCTCGGGAATCCCTTCTTTTCAAGCAATTCCCTGCCAAGATAGCCGTGGCATACGTAATCCTTGTCTCCATAACAGCCGATGTCAGGTGCCCTGGTCAAAAAAATTCCGATATCATGGAGCATTGCAGCCTCTTTTAAAAACTGCAGATCAGGGCTGGGATACCTGATCTTGTCTGCTATTTCGAGGCATTTGTTAAGCACCATCCTGCTGTGACCGATGAGCATGTTACACGCGAGGGAACCGGGCTTATAATATTTAAGAATTATCTCGACGGGATCCATTTTTACCTTATCCGGTGACTGTCCGTAAAGCCCCTTTGTGCCTTCTTGCCTGTTTAAAAAAAGAGCTCATGAATTATACACCAATTTAAAAACTTGCGTTGGGGGCTTGTTTTAAAGGATTTTCTGATATAATTAAACTTAAGGTTCATTGCATCTATCTTGACATGAACCAACTAAGGATATATTATATGAAATATAACCTTAAAGGAATATGGGGACATCAGTGAAAAACTATTATGAGATACTGGGCGTAGACAAAAAGGCCTCACAAGACGAGATAAAAAAGGCTTTCAGGAAGCTTGCGCGCAAATACCATCCTGACCTGAATCCGGGCGACAAATCCGCGGAACAGAAGTTTAAAGAGATAAACGAAGCCTACGCCGTCCTCGGGGATGGGAAAAAGAGAGCGGAATTTGATCAGTTCGGCCGTTCTCCCTTTGAAAATGGGGGAGCCGGTTTCGATTTCAGGACCTATACATCCGGCGACAGATTTGATTTCGGCGGTTTCGGCGATATTTTCTCCGACCTCTTTGGAGCCGAGGCAGGCGTCGAGACCCCGGGCATGAAAGGCCCTGATCTGGTGTTGCGTCTCGATATGACGCTTGAAGAAGCCTTTGCGGGTTCAGCCAGGCCGGTAACATTCAGCAGGGAGGCGCCCTGCAAAAGCTGCGGCGGTACAGGCGCAGAAACATACCGCCAGTGCGAAAAATGCAATGGCACCGGAAAGGTTGGAACCTCCAAGGGATTCTTCAGAATGTCACAGCCCTGCAGCGCCTGCGGAGGAACAGGGATGAGAATCACCCAGGCATGCAAGGCCTGCAACGGGACCGGCAAGACCTTTCATACAGAAACTATCAAGGTGAAAATACCTGCCGGAGCTGATACCGGTTCCCGGATAAAGGTAAGGGGGATGGGCGGTGCGGGTCAGAGAGGAGGCCCTGCGGGGGATCTCCACATCGAGATTACCATTAAGCCGCACCCTCTCTTTACAAGAAAAGGTGATGATATACACATTGAAGTGCCGGTAACTTTTGGCGAAGCAGTCCTCGGGACCAAGATTGAAGTGCCGACGATTGACGGCGTTGCCGCAATGACACTTCCTGCCGGAACGCAAAGCGGACAAAAATTCAAGCTTGCGGGGAAGGGGTTTCCTTCCACAAAAACCGGGCAGCGGGGGAGCCAGTTTGTCACGATCAGAATAGCTGTTCCGAAGAACATACCGGAAACGGCAAG
>JAOUFP010000498.1 GCA_029858145.1 Nitrospirota bacterium
CACGCATAATGAGCTGACATGGAGGCCGGAATCATTCTGTCATTTTCCCTTCTTCGCCTCCCGCGCCATATTCACCAGTTCCCAGTAGGGAGGCTCGTATCCGTGCGTCTTTCTGTATTGTTCCGCTTTGACCGCGAGACGTTCCACAAACGCATCATGCTTCTCCGTATAATCCTGCGTGCGGAGCGCGGCGGTCGCTGTCATCCCCTCAGGGACCGGTCCGGCCTTGCCGAAATGATTCATCAGTACGCTGTAGGCTTTCGCGATGCGGGCCAGGGGCAGCAGATACCATTCGTACGAAAGTTCATCGCCCTCTTCCGCTCCCTCGATCATCACCTCGGTAACGGCATTGTCGAAGCGGTCCTTCTTCAGCGTTGAGGGATCCCGCCATTCCGCGACAACACGCAGCTGAGGATCATATTCGAGGTCCGAGGGTTCCTGAGTTTCGAAATGCCTCACGCCGAAGGCAGCCAGCCACTTTCTGAGCCCCGGAGAAGAGATGTAAGAAATGCCCGCCCAGAGGTGAAAGCCGTACCGCTCATACGCCTCCGACGCTACCTCGGAGCAGAAGAGTTTGGAATGGTCTTTGTAGTCCATCGCAAAATCATAGGGGACATGGCTTTCCGTCGCCCTCATATACGCATATGCCGCAGCCCTGTGCGGCAGCATCGGGTCTGCCTGCATCCGGGGAATGTCTGCCCTCAGTCGGAGGAGCATCACCCGCAATTTCTTGTCCGCAAGGTACTGTTCCACTGTGGATGCCACGACCCCAACTTCAATATGGGATTCGACGATTTTTGCTTCCAGTGTCTCAGGATCTACATAGACAAAAGCGATGTGGGAAAAATTACCGGGATAATCGTTCCCCCGGGCGATCAGCGCGGAAGTCGGCGCGCCGCCGCGCGATACGAGGATGTCGCCGCTGTGCAGAATAACGTTTCTGACTTTGGCGGCGGGAGTTCCTGACGGCTCATCGGTCCCGGGCGTCAGCGCGGGGAGCAAGCCTGCCGGCATCTGCATCATAATCTCTTCCACCGCCCCGCGGGAGCCGTACAGAAGCCGGTAGAGCGTTACCCGTGCCGCGTCAGAGGTCATATCCCAGTGTTCCGACTGCCTTTTCACTGCCGCCCTCATTCCTTCAGCAAAACCTATATATTCGGGAACGTTCATCCTGCAGGCGCCCACGAGCGGCACCATCCCGAACATCAGCTGTTCGAGACGCCCAAACTCAGCCGCGTCCGGTGCAAGATTCTTTTTATCCATCTCCTGCAGAAGCCGGTTCGCCTCAATCACCCGGGAATCAACCGTCCGCCCGATCCCCGCACAGCCGTCTTGCAACGATGCCCTGTATTTCTCTTCAAGGGCCTTCCAGTAGGCGTCCTGGTCCCAGACAAACGGCTGCTTCCGGGAAGGTTCGGCGGACGACGCTTTCAGCCCGGGATCACGCTCCGGGAAAAGCAGAAGCACATAGATCGCGCAAAAGACAAAGAAAACGATTACCAGATTTCTGAAGTACTTCCCGTCGCTCACCTCTTATCCCCCCATCATTCCATCACAGCAAGAAAAGGGCTCAGAACGGTCTGCCGAGATAGAAATATCCGGCATTGTACCCGCCGTCGGCATGTCCGAAGGCGAGGTACAGAGGACCAAAGATCGTATCATACCCAACGAACAGGCTTCCGGCCAGCCGGAGATTGCCGAGATCGAACCTCTTCTCGTTCTGCCTCCATACATTCCCCGTTTCCAGCGATCCGCCCAGATAAAGGTCTCCGATAAACGACCCTCCCACCTTGTGGTAGGAGATCAGCTTTCCAAGCGCCATGGTCTGCCCATGAATCTGATTGGCGCGGAGACCGGAAAGGTTGAGAAACCCTCCAAGAGTAAAGTCGTCATAAAAAGGAAGGTCTTCGCCGATGTTCGTCCCTGCGTTCAGGGTCGCGATGACCGTCTGCTTCCTGAAGGTGAATGCGCCCACGATGCTGCCCTGGAGCTTGTTGTATTCGTCATCCGAGCCAAGTGCCTTCAGTGATGTAAGAAACCTGGTCTGTGCCAGATATCCCTCATTGGGGAAATTCACATTATCGAGCTGATCAAGCCGGCCGGCCGCGATAATGGCCCCGCGCGTTGCATGGTCTTCCGGCAGATCGACTTCGCCGACCTTTGGACTCGCCTTGAATTTGGCGAATTGCAGTCCGACCCTGGCC